>JAUYCY010000174.1 GCA_030692055.1 Candidatus Omnitrophota bacterium
GGCGAATACCCCGTGGCTTGCCACGGGGATGAAGCCGAAATCGTAAACGTAGTTGACCTCATTCCAAGGCAATGAATGAACCAGTGATAATATTAGTATAGAACATACTCCGCGGCTTGCCGCGGAGACTGGTTGATTTAACTAAAAATTAAGGTAAGTAAAACAATGAATAAACGTATTCTTCTATCCTTGATAACATTCTTCCTGCTATGTAATTTTACCCCTGCAACTTTTGCAAAGGCAGAAAAAGTTTTGGTAAAAACTACCCCCGAAAAAGGTTACTACCTTGAAGTCAATGGCAAGCCTATTTTTATAAAGGGCGTAATCTATAACCCTACACCTATAGGAGAAGGCTACACTTACGACCTATTCTCTGATAAAAATAAACCCTGGCTTGTTGACGGAAAATTAATGAAACAACTAGGCATAAATTGCGTAAGGGTTTACTCGGCAGGCGAAGACATGGAAAAAGTAAAAGAATTTATTAACGATATGTATAGCAAATTCGGTATTTACACTATTGTAAGCGATTGGTTAGGCCTGTGGAGTTATCCCGGAGTCAATTATGCGGATGTTCAATTTCAAAAAAGCACGAAGGAAAGAATATTAAAAATTGTTAACGCGCTTAAAGACGAGAAGGGACTTTTAATGTGGGTTCTTGGCAACGAAAATAGTTACACTTTTTCCGGAAAAATATGTTTTTGGACCGCTCCGGAGATAGAAAAACTCAAAGACCTTCGCGAAAAAATATATAAAAGGGCAGAAATATATTATTCTTTTGTTGATGAATTAGCACAAGAGATTAAAAAAATAGACAGCAACCACCCTGTTGCCTTAGGCAACGGTGAAGAAACATTTTTAGACGTAGCTGCAAAATTATGCACAAATATCGATGTTTTAGCTATCATTTCTTATAAAGGTAAAAAGTTTGGCAATCTTTTCCATCGCGTTCAGGATATTTTTGATAAGCCGATCTTTATTTCTGAATTTGGTTGCGAATCCTACGATGCCTACAGTAATAAGGAAAATCAGGATATACAAACAGAATATCTAATTTCGCAATGGCAAGACCTGTATGACCATACTGTATTTGGCAAAGATAAAAAAGGTAATTGCATCGGCGGTTCGATGTTTGAGTGGACAGATGAGTGGTGGAAACATAATGAAGGCTACACCCCAGACTGGGTTGTGCATAACGGCGAAGCCGGCTGGTCTAACGGCTCTTATTATTACGATATAAAAGCGAATAACGCCCTTAATATGAACGAAGAATGGTTTGGTATCGTAAGTTTAGCTGAGAAAAAAGAAAATAGTATTGATAAAAGAATTCCTAAAAAATCGTATTACACGCTCAAAGATTTTTTCTCCCGCCTGCCTAAATCTGCACAAAAGATAAAATAATCTCCTTCAATTTTTAATTAAAAACATTTGACAGATGCGTAATTAACCTTTAAAATCAAATAAAGTTTGCAATTTTTCTAGCTCCAAGTGCCGAAAAGTCGCGTAACTGAATTTGAACCCCACACCCAGATAAGTCGGTGTGGCGTGCAAGCTCAATAAAAAATAGGATAGTAAACCTCATATCGTAAAGTAGTAAATGAACTGCTGGGTGTGGGGTTCAATTCGTAGACGGCTTACGCCTACGATTTATGTTCGCCAATAGGTTGCCATAAATCGTCTACTCATTGAAGGAGGTATTTATATGTATAAATTTTTAGGAATACTCGTAGTCTTATCTTTTTTATGCATACCGATAAACTCGTATGCGCTTGAAGCCATTAGTGTTACAACGGGTTACTTAGATAGCTATCTAGATCACACAGAAAAAAATTACACAGGTATTCCACTGCTGATAGGGCTTGAATTTGATGTTAAGCCGCTTATAAGTAAAATTGGAATTAATACCAAGGGTAGAGTGGATCTTATTTTAGAGCCCTTCATAGGTGCAATAATTGAGCCGAATAATAACGTCGAAGTCGGTTCTAATTTTCTTATGCAATATGTTTTTCCGCTAAACAACAAATTCCAGCCCTATGTTAAAGGAGGCTTAGGCGTCCTCTATATGAGCCAGCACACTCGTGAACAGGCAACGCAATATAATTTTCTTTCTCAGGGAGCAGCCGGTATACAGTTTTTTATTAAAGATAACGTAGCGCTAAATGTCGAATACCGTTATCGCCATCTTTCTAACTCCAGCATAAAAGCCCCCAATAGTGGTATAAATTCAGATTTATATTTATGCGGAGTCACCTTCTTTTTTAATGATAAGAAAAGCAAAGATAACTGATACCAACGATATTCATACCCTCATAAATTCCTGGGCAAAGCAAGGCAAGGTATTAGAACGCCCGCTTAACTATATTTACGAGAATATAAGAGATTTTTGGGTTTACGAGGATAAGAAAAAAATAGTAGGCTGCTGCGCTTTGCATATTATAGGATGGCAAGAGCTGGCCGAGATAAAATCTCTGGTTGTCGCAAAGAAATTTCAACATAAAAGAATCGGTAGTAAATTAGTGGCCAAATGCATAAAGGAAGCAAAAAGCTTAGCAATAAAAAAAGTATTCGCCCTTACTTTTGTTCCACATTTTTTTAAAAAAATCGGGTTTGAGGCAATAGACATGAAAGAGCTTCCGCATAAAATTTGGAGCGACTGTGTAAATTGCGTTTATTTTCCTGACTGCCAAGAAAAAGCAGTAATAATAAAAATCAAATGAGGCTTGTTATTTTTCAAGCTACAGGCGCAGAAAAATACTTAGTCGAATTTGACCCCACACCCAGATAAGGTGATGGGATAATAATAGAAGCGATTTTGAAATAATATCACAAATCACATATCCCACAGTGATTAAATACTCTACTGCTGGGTGTGGGGTTCAATTCCGACACACAAGTTATGAACGCTGCGCTCCATAACTTGTGTCGTCATTGAAAAGGGGACATTTATGCTATTTGTTGATTACAATCTTAGCGAAGAACAAAAAATGCTCAAAGACCTATGCCGTAAAATTGCTGAAGAAAAAATAAGGCCGTATTCTCGTGAATTAGACGAGAAAGAAGAATTTCCTGCTGAAATAATAAAAACCATGGCTAAGGCGGATTTATTCGCCTTATGTATTCCGGAAAGCTACGAAGGCTTAGGCTCGGGGCTCTTAAGCTTATGTATCGCCACCGAAGAGATTTCTCGCGTGGACGCAGGTGTCGCTACCTGTTACGCCGCATCTTTTTTGGGGATGTTTCCTATACTTTTGTACGGCACCGAGGAACAAAAGAAAAAATATCTTCCGGATATAGCTTCCGGTAAAAAATTGACTGCTTTTGCTTTGACTGAGCCGGAAGCAGGCTCAGATGCCTCTGCGGTAAAAACAACCGCAAAAAAAGAAGGCGACCATTATATTCTCAACGGAACAAAACATTTTATCACCAATGGCGGAGATGCCCAAATATATACAGTCATTGCCGTAACTGACAAAGCCAGGGGTCCCAGGGGAGTTTCTGCGTTTATTGTTGAAAAAGGAACACCGGGCTTTACCTTCGGCAAAAAAGAAGAAAAAATGGGTATTCGCGCCTCATCCACCAGAGAATTGGTTTTTAACGACTGTAAAGTTCCTAAAGAAAGTTTGCTTGGCCAAAAAGAAGGAATAGGTTTTATCGCGACGATGAAAACCTTTGACCAATCAAGGCCCGGAGTCGCCGCGCAAGCCGTAGGCATTGCTCAGGGGGCGCTGGAGCTTGCTACAAATTACGCCCACAATCGCGTTCAGTTCGGCAAACCTATAAGCTCTTTTCAAGGTATTCAATGGATGCTGGCGGACATGGCAACAAAGACAGAAGCAGCTCGCAGTTTAGTGTATAGCGTAGCTTCTATGGTGGATAGGGGAATAAAAGACGTCGGAACAGCCTCTGCTTGCGCTAAACTGTTTGCTTCTGACGTGGCCATGGAAGTATCTACCAATGCCGTGCAGATATTTGGCGGTTACGGCTATATGCGTGATTATCCGATAGAAAAATTCATGCGCGACGCAAAAATTACGCAAATTTACGAAGGAACTAACCAAATTCAGAAAAATATCATAGCCCTTTCACTCATTAAAAAATACAGTAATCCCTAACTAGAAAGCATCTATTTCTTTCCTTTCAATTTTCTCTTTGACTATTATTCTATTTTGTGGTATATTTTTAATTGAGATAATTAAATAGTCTTTATAAAATAACCTTAATATAATAATAGTAAAATATTACTATAATGTCAAGAGAAAACATGTTAGCATCCAATATTAAAAGGTATCGCAAAAAATTAAATATTTCGCAGGATAAACTATCTAAATTATCCGATGTTACGTATAATACAATTATCAAAATAGAATCTGGTAAAAATAAAAACCCCACAATGAAGACGCTGGCGAAGATAGCAGAGGCTTTAGGGGCCTCTCTTGATGATTTGGTAAAAGGAAAGAATAAAAAATCATAGTTTAATAAGGAGTATGCTATGACGTTTTTCGAGAGAGAGAGAGAGAGAGAGAGAGAGAGAGAGAGAGAGACGAAAAACATTCCGCTTTAGAATAATAAAGCAGGACAGATTTCCCGACAAAGTCGGGATCCCGTTAAAACGGGAAAATACAGAGTTAAACCCAAGTTTCTAAGCAATTAGAGCTTGGGTTTTTTATTTTGCGAGTAAGGCTTAAAAAATGAAAGATAAAAAGCAGAGGAATAAGTCAGAAATTAAAATAGCCTTAGAGTATAGTCATCGCATTATCGCTACACTAAGAGAGCCGTTTTTGGTTTTGGATAAAAACTTACAAGTCATTTCTGTCAACCAGACTTTCTATGCTACCTTTAAGGTCGCAGAAAAAGACACAATAGGCCGGCTGCTTCCTGATTTAGGTGATGGGCAATGGAATATTCCTAAACTACTTCTTCTACTTAAGGAGATTCTGTCAGAAAAGAAAGTTGTGAAAGATTATGAAGTCGAGCATAAGTTTGAACAAATTGGCGAGCGAACCATGATCCTGAATGCCTGTCAGTTGCGTGTCCCCAAGAAAATAGCAGCAATAATAGCAGCAATAGCGAAAGAAGAAGAAGTAGAAGAAGAAGAAGTAGAAGAAGAACTAATCCTAATGGCTATTGAGGACATCACCGAACGCAAGAAGGTCTATGATGAACTGCAAGAAACACGGGAAAAGTTGTTTCGTCTTGAGAAGTTGGCTGCCTTGGGAAAATTGGCGGGCATTGTAGGCCATGAGTTACGCAATCCATTAGGCGCGATAAGAAATTCCGTATATTTTTTAAGATTGAAATTAGATACGGCCTCGCAAGATGAGAAAATTAAACG
>JAUYCY010000003.1 GCA_030692055.1 Candidatus Omnitrophota bacterium
CAGATTATTGGGAATATGAGTGGGATAAAAAGCTTTCAATGAGAGCCAAATTCTGCTGGCTGATTAACCTTGCTTATGTCAGCATCAGTGATGCAAAGCCATGGTGGTTTTCAAGTCTAGAGGTTCTAAGCAAAAGATTTAATGTAGGCGTATGGATGATTAGTAAAGGAATGCAGGAACTGAGAAAATTAAACTTAATTGACGTAGAATATTCTCCTATGGACTCAAAGGATCCTGAAAACCGCTCTGCCAAATCCTATAAAGTCCTGCCTCTGTATGATCCAGAATGGCTGGAAAAAGAATGGGAAAAATTAATCTTAAAGTATGAAGAAGGAACGGTTCAAGAAGCCAGGGGTCTTGCGGAGATTGTTTTTGAAGAAAATGTTCCAGAAATAGTAGAAGATATAATAAAGGAGATAGATAGATTAGGAATAACGAAAGTCAAAGCAGCCTTTGATATTATAGCCAAGAAAAATATTGATAATCCAAAAAGATGTTATCAATATCTAAAAGGAATATTAAGAGATTAATGGGGTCCAATTAATCTTCAAGGAGAAATCTATTTTCTTGATAATTATGCCCATTATTATATAATACACTTACATATGCTAAGAGGTAAATTTCTAACATAGCTGAACGATCAATAAGCCAAAGTTACTTAAAGTATGAACAAGAATAATAAAGAAATGAATTGTTTTACCATAGGTCATTCTACCTATGAAAGCGAGACATTTGTTAAACTGCTAAAGTTAAATAGCATAGAATGGCTTGTCGATGTTCGGAGTGTTCCTTATAGCCAGCATAATCCGCAATACAATAAAGAAAATATAAAGGTTTTCCTGGAAAATAACGGGATATCATATGTTTTTATGGGTCATTTATTAGGCGCTCGATATAGTAATCCTGAATTATTTTTCCCAGACAAAGAAATAGTTGATTTTAATAAAGTGAGGAAAACAAACGAGTTTAAGCGTGGTATAGAGATAGTAATAAATGGCCTTAAGGAAGGGCATAAAATTTGTTTGATGTGTTCAGAAAAAGATCCTTTCGAATGCCATAGATTTGTCCTTGTTTCCTGCGCCTTAGCAAAAAAAGGAATTAGCATAAAACATATTTTGGAAAATGGGGATGTTATATCTAACGAAGCCTTAGAAGAAAGACTGTTATCAAAATACAAGATAGAATATGGAAATCCCACACTTTTTGATTCGGTTAAGACAAAAGAAGCGGCGATTGAAGAAGGGTATGAAAAGAGGAATAGAGATATAGGTTACATAAGAGCTGATGTAGCGAGTATTTCGTAAGGAGAATAGAATTGAATCTATACACTATTGGATTTACAAAAAAGACAGCGGAAGATTTCTTTAATTTATTGACCAAAAATAATGTTAAAAGGTTGATAGATATAAGGCTTAATAATAGATCTCAGTTGGCTGGTTTTGCAAAAGGCGAAGATTTGAAGTTTTTTTTAAATAAGATCGGGCAAATTGAATATAAATATATGACAGAATTTGCGCCTACGGACAGTTTATTAGAAGGATATAGAAAAAACCAAATCAGCTGGGAAGAATATGAAAAGCAATACAATAAGCTGCTGATAGAAAGAGATGTTTTAAAAAATAAAGATATTTCTATTTTTGATAATGCGTGTTTGTTATGCAGCGAACCAACAGCAAAACAGTGTCATAGGCGCTTGGCAGCAGAATACATTGCCAGGGCTAGCAAAGACATTAAAATAGCCCACTTGTAATGCCTATTTTTTATAAAGAAATAATTTGTTTAGCAAATTCTTATAAAATTAATCCTGGACGATGCATTGCGGGAAAGGATAAGGTGAGTCATAAATGGATACGCCCAGTCTCTGATAGAGAAAAAGGCGAGTTATCTGTATCTAAAATTTCTTTTTCAGATGGCAAGATGCCACAATTGCTGGATATTGTTAAAATTTCTTTCGATGTTTCAAAGCCACTACCCTATCAACCAGAGAATTTTTTAATAGCTAATCAGAAATGGGAAAAGGTAGGAATTTTTCCAAAGGATAAGTTACGCGAGTTATGCGATATCCCCCAAAGTGTATGGTTTAATGATAAAGATTATAATGACAAGATTCCAGTAGAGTATTTCACGAAGAATAAAATAGAATCATCTTTACTTTTAATACAACCTAGCTCTTTAAAAATTTTACAAGATATGAAAGCAAGAGCTGTTTTTGAATATAATTCAGTTAAATATGATTTAGCAATAACCGATCCAGTCATAAAGGACGAATTTAATAAAAAGGATAAAGGCGAATACAATATAAATGTACGCGATGTCTACTTATGCGTTAGTTTAGGTGAACCATTTCATGGGTTTTGTTATAAGCTCGTTGCAGGTATAATTAGATAACCTACCTATAGCAGTAATCTATTAACGTTTGACCTTACCCCCTAAAGTTATACCACTTGTAATCTAGAAAGCTCTTTAAAAACAGTGCACTTTTATTCATAAATGACATCCATATAAAAATGGCTTGACATTATGTCGCAAAAAGTATATACTTTTTGCGACATCAATAAAGCGGAGGGTATAATGCAAAGCATTGTAACTAAAATAAAAAAAAGAATATACAGCAAGAGCCGAGGTTTTGTTTTTACGAAAAGCTATTTTCTTGATCTTGGAAGCCGTACGGCCGTGGCTAAAGCTTTAGAGCG
>JAUYCY010000021.1 GCA_030692055.1 Candidatus Omnitrophota bacterium
TGCGGTATTTCACCGGAAACACAATATGATAGTGTATTTGCCAAACGCAATGGTACCCTCTCTGCAATCCCCCTTTAGTCACACAACAATACTACTACAGAAGAGACCCTGCGGCAAGCCGCAGGGAATACTCAAGTTTAAACTAAGATAGGTATTTTTTATTGAGGTAGAAACTAAAATAACCCACAAGAATTAAAGTAAGTCCCAGCAAAACCAGCGCGAGCGGCCAGCCCAGGCTTTTAGCAAAATATTCGGCGGTGATTTTTAAAAAGTAAGCGATTAAAAATAGCGCGCCAAAAACTAAAAAAGACCTGCTTTTAAGGTATACGCTTAAAAACATCACTCCGAAACAAATACCGGGAAATAACAACTCCCAAATAATGTCTTGTTTGGGCGACCAGCCGCCTAAAGCAAGTGCTGCGCCCAGAAACATTAAAACCCCTATCGCGTAAAGCCACTTCGCTAAGGCGTTTCTCTGAACTTGGGAAAAGTGATATCCTAGTAATACATAAGATAAACCTATTGCCAGCATGCGATACTCATTCACTTTCCAATGATGCGTAAAAGAACCCTTAAGGATAAAATCGGTAAAACTAAAAAATAACCACGTTCCGAATATAATATTAAATATGGTAAAGATGTTCTTTTTAAAAGCGAAATACGAAAGAAAATAACTGAAGAATAAAATTCCGGAAATAAGGCTTTGCGCGGTGGGGTCACCCACGTTCCATCCGGCATTATCAAATGCGATAGATATTCCTACGGGGACAGTTAAGGCAGAAATAAGGAAAAAAGCCTGCGCCGGTAAGTTAAATTTATCATAGCGGCTAAATATTGCCCCCGTAATATATGCCGCTATGCCGGAGCCGAACGTAACCAGTATCCTGGTAGCGGTGTTTAGCGCTGTCCAGTGCTGGCCGATAAATATTGCGATACCCAAAACTACGATAGTGCCACCGATATAAGAAATAATCTCGGCGATACTCTTATTATTTTTAGTTTCCCCTGATACAGGGCATACGCCCGCATCGTAAGCGCTGACTATTTCTTCTTTTGTAATAAACTTTTGCGCGGCTGCCTCTTTTATCTGGCGTAATAAATCTTCTTTATTCATAAAATTATGGTATTATCCAGCCGATAAAATGAATATTATAATACTGGTACTGGCCTCCTTTCTCTAGGTTAAGCCTTTTACTTATGCCGTGGCCACGGATATATTTTGCTCCGTAGAAATCCCCTCTGGAGAAGAAAAGAGAAAAAATAGAGTAGTCATGGCTGCCCGAAATAACTTCAAAACCATCAGGAGATATACTTACCGGGCTCAAATTAAATTTTTGCGCCTCTTCAAAAGAAATCTCCCTGCTTATATCTTTCTCT
>JAUYCY010000051.1 GCA_030692055.1 Candidatus Omnitrophota bacterium
CGGTATTTCACCGGAAACACAATATGATAGTGTATTTGCCAAACGCAATGGTACCCTCTCTGCAATCCCCCTTTAGTCACACAACAATACTACTACAGAAGAGACCCTGCGGCAAGCCGCAGGGAATTACTCAAGTTAAAATCTGGCAGGGAAAAATGATGTCTAATACTGATTATATCACCATTGGGTTTATCTATTTCAAAGAGTTTGAACTTAGAATGAAAAGTATCCTCTCTAATAGCCAAATCTGATTCTACCTGAATAGTTATATCCGCGATTTTATAATAACGCCGATGATTCTTTTGCCAGTTTTCTTTGAATTTTCTATTTTCTTTTGCGACAGCGCAGAGATATTCAACCTTTGTATTAAATCTAAGGTGCTCTAAATAACCATAAGCTGGACAGCATCTACAATCTTTTTTCAATTCGCAGGAGCTGCAATTCTCTTCATATTCTTTGGTAATTTTGACTTTTTTTGATAAAGAAGGAATGAATTTCTCCCAACACTCTTTAAAATTCCCGTCTCTTAAATCATACCGCAGGCGTAGATCCTTAATAAAACAACAAAAGGTCGCTTTTCCATAAGGGTCAATATGAAAACCGCGCCTATTAGATATGCACGAACTAAAGAGATATTTATCATCTTTTTTTTGGCAATAGATATGGTTTTCCTCGTCTCTTATCCTATCCTCGTAAGATAAATCTGGTTTATCAAGTTCAATAACATCTTTTGGGTCAAGGCGCTGGCGTATTATCTCCTTATTTCTTTCTAAATCACCACAGGCAGTAAGATAAAACCATGCTGCGCCAATCCTATAGTGCTTGCTCAAAGATTGTGCTAATTTAATCATATCTTTAAACTGATGATAATTATCTCTCATTGGAATAAGCTGCACCATAAAACCCGCACCTGCTTCTTTTAGATACACGAAACCCCGCATAGTCATTTCAAATGAACCGGGATTTCGAGTAATGTGGTCATGCGTCTCAGCGATTGCGCCATATAGCGCAACCATCTTCAGCCCTTTTTTCTTCATAAGCTGCGCAATTCTGGGGGTAATTAAAGTGCCATTGGTATTTATAGAATAAGAAATAGAATTGTTTGTTATATATTCAAATATCTCCGCAAAATCAGATCTTAGCATCGGCTCACCGCCGGAGATAGACCACCTGCGGCAGCCCATTTTCCTTGTCTCATCAACTACTCTTTTTATCTCTTCAAACGAAAGCTCATCTTTTATCTCTCTCGAATCCGACGAAACTCTTAACCAACAATGCCGGCAGTCATTATTGCAACGGTAGGTAAGGTCAATACTGCCTTCTAAGGGCAGGCGAGGTAGGATAGGAGTTTGTCTTAAAACAGCGTATTCTGTGGTCATAATGTGGTCATAATATTTTATCTGCGAGAAAAAGGGGTCGAGAAAAAGGGGTCAGAGAAAAAGGGGTCAGAGTCATTTTCTTTGGCCTTCCTCTTTGCCGCAGAAAAATATTCCTGCCCACTAATTTTGAATTTTTTCAATAAAGATTTTATTTCCGAGATACCGCCCTTTTGCGTCATTGTGCGAATCAGATTAAACGCTTGATCATCCGGCGACCTTTTAAACATTGCTTTGTATGCCAACCGCCTCGCTTCAGGCGTATTACCAACTACTTATGGCGCAACATTTCCAATTCTTTTTTTAAAGGTGCCCAATACTCAGTATCCTTTTGTCGCTCTATCAATTCTTCTTCATAAAGCTGGGAATTAAGTTTTTGTATATCTATGTTAATTGTTGCCGATAAAAGAGGTCTCTGAGCAACGCACTCTTTTATAATTTCAGGATATTCTTTAGCTAATCTTACGAGAGAATCAGGGCTTCTGCTTTCAAGAAACCACCATCTCACGCGTTCATTCAAAGGATTATCTTTATTTAAAATAATATCGTTTTCTATCAGACGTTTAAGCATTAGCCAATCTTTATCACGTTGAGTCTTTTTGCTTTGGACAAGGTCTTTAAGCCCGATAACATCTATGGCGTTGCCGCCCTTTAATGAAACCGTCTTTTTACGTTCCCATAATTTATCAAACGGCTCACAGCCTCTTAATTTAGAAATCACATCTACACGTAAGTTTTGTACATCTTTAGCCTTACATCTAAAATGACAGGCGTGTCCCCGCTCTAAATAATCGGCTTCTAATGGAGGGACGTAGATAAGTTCCGCCCTTAAAACACTCAACGCCTTTTCTAATCGTCCGAGGTTATCATTGCTAGAAAGCACGACAAAATCAGAATCACGGCTAAATTCGGCTGCGCCATAGATGATGCAGGCCTGTCCGCCTATCAACAAACACTTCACCCTATGCTTTTTGAAAGTAGAAAGGACTTTGAGGATCGGGTTCGGTGTCAAGGCTTCCTCCTAATGCCAAATAGAGCTGCCATAGTTTGGTTGTTTCTAAGATACGCTGTCTGGGCGTAATGCTTATCCATTCCTTCTCTTCATCTATAAACTCTGAATTTCTTTTCGGAATAAATTTTCGCCTTTTCATATTCTTAATGCACTCCGTATATTCTTTGGCGTTTTGTTTTCTAAGCAATTTATACCATAGATTTATAAAATTTGTAGTTCTCTTTATATACTATATACAGAACTTATAAAAATGCAAGTTCTACGTATAAAGGGTTCACAATACCTATTTCTCTTTCTTTTTGCGCGCCCGGTACAAATATTATATTTAGATATATGGTAAGTTAAATCAATCGTTTTAATGACCTTTCTAGTGATATTATACTCCAGGATATCTTGCCTTCAAGGGATTTCAATAAGGCTTTATAAACAATTCAAGGGGAGAATATGCAAAACTGCTGGGAATTTGAACAAAAGAATATATTT
>JAUYCY010000010.1 GCA_030692055.1 Candidatus Omnitrophota bacterium
ACTCTGTTTTTGTTAAAAATCTCATTTTGGTATCACTGATTTGATTCTATAAAACGTATGTCTTCCGTTACTCAAATAAGATTCTAAGCCTAACTTTTCTTCAAACTCTCTGCAAGTATCTCCTAGTTCTATCCTGTAGCAAAGTTCTCCTTTATAATAGAGTAAGCATTTATTTTTTAGATTTAAGTCTTTTAAGTATATGGATGTTGCGCTCTTGTCAAAAAAATCGAAGAGATAGGACTCTTGTGTTATTACCAAGCAGTCTTCTGGTATTTTGTCTAAGTTTTGTATTATGAAATCATGATCTTCTTGGGCTGTTGTGACAGGGCTTTTATCAGAGGTTAAGTAGGAGGCGTAAAAAATTGCTGAGATTAAAATAATCCCTGTTATTATGTAAAAAAGCTTGATATTCTTTAAAAAAGGGTTATTGCACAGCTGAAATATTCCATAGCTTGAAAAAACAACGATGGAAAGGATTACTGGTATGTAATGCCTTACTTCATTAAGTTCTAAAGGAATACCTATATAAGCCGAAAATAACGCAGGTAGCAGTATAAGCCATGCTAAAAACATAAAACCTAATCTCTTTTCTTTTTTGAACATGAAAATGATGCCTAAAACGTTAAAGAAAAGTATTATTGGAGGGGTATAATCCTGGTTTAAAAAAAATGACATGTTATGGAAAAAAGTCCCCTTAAAAAAATCATAGCTTAATATATTACCTTGTTTCCAAAAGGTGTACCTCATAGCATAATTCTCTTGCTCTCCTGTGCTATGGAATAGGACATTTCCAACTAGGTAGGGTATGAAGATAAGGATAAAAAATAAGAAGATTATCAAAAATTTTTTTCTGTATGCTTTTTTTGTGAGAAAGGGTATTAAGAAAAATAGGGCTAAAAGGATGTTTTCTTCTTTGATTGTTATAGTGAAACATAAAAGCAAAATTGAAGTTAAAAGGATTGTTAGATTACTGGTTCTAAAATAGATTATTAAAGAAACAAAGGTTAGCAGGATAAAAAATAAGGAGACTATCTCGGCAGATGCGGAGCCGCTCCATCTGAGGTGTAAAGGGTATAAGGCTAGTATTAGCGCGCCTAATAAGGCTAATTTTTCTTCTTTAAAAAGAGTGTATAGGAAAAAAAACACAGCAAAGATTGTTAGGCTTCCAAATATCGCGACTACATTAAAAGCAACATCATGGCTTGTACCAAATATTTTGAAAAATATTGCTAGCAGGAAAGAGAAGCCTATGGACTTCAAAGAATACCCGCAAAACTTGCAAACCCCCTTAAGATTATCTAAACACAAGCAGTTGTTACCTTCTGCTGAAATATGTTTTGCAATATCCAAATAGCCATCTTCATCGTAATACAAGTTATGCATATGAGGGATGATAAAAACACGGAGGAATAGCCCTATGAGAAATATAAACCCTATAATGAGCCATGTTTTCTTGTTTACTCCTTTGAACTCTTTTTTGATGATATGCCTTGATAAGTACAGGAGATTGCAAATTATGATGATTATTACAAAAAGAACTATTAGTAATGCATTGTAGATGTTTATCATTCTTTAAAGATTATTATCTTTTGTTATTTAAAAGTTTAGATTCACATAGTAAGAAGAGCATGCTACCTGAAGACGCACACGTCTTTTAATCATATTGATGAATAAAGCAAGCAATAATACGTAAACTTTGCTGTTCCTATTCAGCAATAATTTTTATGATGTTTTTAGAAAACTTTTCTATAGAATCTTTGATTATAACATTTTTTCTTTCTTTTATCCCTTCTATACCTTTCCTTGTTGTTATCACGGGCTTGTTGCATGCTAAGTATTCGAGTATCTTTATCCTCACGCCTGAGCCTTTAAAGATAGGTGATATGCACAAGTCTGCTCCTTTAATGTAGGGGAATACGTTTCCGTCATAAACCTCTGGTATCACTAGTATGTTTGGCCCTTTCAGCCATTCTGGAGGATTTTTGCCTATAAAACAGAATTGCACGTCTTTTCTTTTTTCCAAGACTTTAGGCATTATTTCATAATAAATCTTTTCGAGCGCTTCTTTGTTTGCAGGGTGTAGTTGTGAGCCTATGAATAATACCGTTTTTTTCTTGAACTTGTAGGGCTTTGCTTTTTTGACAGATTCCATGTCTACTGTGCTTTCTACTACTTTTATCTTCTCAGGGTTTATTTTGTATAACTCTTGTAGTTTTTGTTTATCCCTGTCAGAGCAGCATATAGTTTCATCTGCTATTTTCAATGCTGACTTTTCTAATAGTTTAGTGGTCCAAAGCCAAAACCAGTTTCTATTGTAAAGGTCTTTCTGCCATTCGTATTCTATGCCATGTGCGCTGTAAACGACTTTTTTCTTGAACAATCTGGTAAATAGGGCTATTGGTAGTAAATAGGGGAATTCAAACTGTATTATATCCGTATCTCTGTTTTTGATAAGCTCTAGAATCATGTAGGGGTTGTTCTGGAAGAGGAAATGTTTCTTTCTCATAATACCTAATGGTAAAGGTATCTGTACAACTGTGATGCCTTTTATTCGCTTTATAATCCTCTTGTTGGGGCCGTTTAAAGAATTATGTACAATTACCACTTCTTCACCGTTTTTAGCCTTATTTAAGGCTATATTCCATATTCTCCTAGTAGCCCCGTGGTTAGGCGGGTAAGGTTTGAAATGCGACAAGATAAGGGTTTTCACTTTAAGTTTTTTGTTAAGCCTTTTTTAAAGGTTTTATGTTTATTTAATATATGCTTTGGATTACAGTAATCTTTAAAATTACGTTTTGGTTAACTAAAGCTATCATTTTTGATAACTTGGGTAACATGAAAAGAATAAATCTGCTGAAAAAACTTGAAAACTACCCCGTATTCACAAATAAGACCGCAAGAGACATAACAGGAAAAGGCCCTGACTACATAAAATTACTTATTCACAGGCTTAAAAAAGAAGGGCTGGTACACGAAATAGAGAAGAATAAATATAGCACACACGAAGATTCATTACTGGTTGCGAGCAACCTAGTATGGCCTTCTTATCTATCATGCTGGACCGCCCTCCGTTTTCACAACCTAACCGAACAGATACCAACAGGGATATTTGTGATTACAACAAGATCTAGGAAAAAGCGGAGGTTAAGATTCGAAAACACGGACATAATTTTTATTAAAATAAATAAAAAATACTTTTTTGGTTACAAAAAAGAAACTTACGCTGGTTTTACAATTTTTATGGCAGAACCAGAAAAAGCCCTGATAGACTCTGCTTTGTTCAAAAAAATATCTTTTTCAGAACTTTTTGACATCCTAAAAAGCAATAAAGAAAAAATAAACATCGATATTTTAATCAGTTACTTATTAAAAACAAGGAAAAAAAGCTTGATAAAAAGATTCGGTTTCGCATTAGATGAATTAGGATTGGACTATTCCAGCAAATTCAACAAGTTCATCGATAACAAGTACCTGTTGTTAGATTATGCTTTCATAAAAACAGGCGATAAAGATGAGAAATGGAAGGTGATAAAAAATTTTAAACCTTGATGAATTGAGAAAGATTGCAGAATTAAAAAATATCTCTTTAATCAATACAGAAAAAGACTACCTACAAGATTTAATGCTATTCAGCCTTTATTCCAAAATCGGCAAAGAACTAATCTTTAAAGGAGGGACGTGTCTTTATAAAATCTATAAACTAAATCGTTTTTCTGAAGACTTAGACTTTACTTTAGTAAAAAAAATAGATTTAAACAAACTATCAGATAAGATTATCCTAGATTTTAGCCTATTAAACATTAAATGCAAAATAAAGGAAATAATAGAACATAAAACTGAAATTAACATAAGGTTTTTATTTAACGGTCCTCTTTATAAAGGAAATAAAGAAACTCAATGCTTTATCCCTTTAAATTTAAGCCTTAAAGAAAAAGTTATTCTTGAACCAAAAAGAGAAACAATAATCCCGTTATACAAAGAAATTCCAAGTTTTGAACTATTTGTCATGCAAGAGCAAGAAATCCTGTCTGAAAAAATCAGAGCGGTTATGACTAGGGATAAACCAAGAGACGTATATGATTCATGGTTTTTATTAACAAAAAAGAAGGTGGAACCAGATTTCAAGCTGATAAACAAGAAACTTGAATTGTATAGCCTAAAATTTGACCTTAATCATTTTAAAAAAGCAGTCAACAGGAAGAAAGGATTATGGGATACGGACTTAAAAAATCTGATAATTGGTGAGTTACCAGACTTTGACAAAACCCAAGCTGAAATCCTCAACAGGTTTCTTCTATTTTAAGAAAGATTCGTCCTAAGGCTATATCCCATATTCTTCTCGCAGCCTCGTGATTCGGCTGGTAAGGCTTGAAATATGAAAGGATAAGGGTTTTCATCTCTTTGAGATTAAATACAAAAATATTTAAAGTTTGTTAAAAATAAAATTAGTTATGAAAGTTTTTAGAAGGATTTGGGTTGAAATGACTAGTTTTTTCGAAACTGATAATGTAGTTGGGGAAGAAATCAATTTAAAGAATCTGAGCATAATCTTCTTATTATGCTTGCTGTTACTTTTTGGGCTTTATTTTCTTGTTTTTGACGAATCTAAAATGGTGTACAATCTACCTTCGAACATATTCTTAAATACATGTAATAGGCTCATTGGATCATACAATAAGGTTATGAGTTTTATCGTGTCATCTAAACAGGGGGTTATGAATTTAATCTATTCTTCTGCCATTGGTGAAATCAAAACTATCACTAATTCTTATCAAACAATCAGTTGTGAAGGGTGTAAGATAAATACAAGATTCGAATCAGAACAAGAGAAAGAACTATTAGTTCTTGATTACCAATTATCCCATAAAAATTGGGTGTGGCGTCAACTTCACAAAGTTTTTGAAAGGGTTTTTAAAATATCTGTAGATTTTGGATGGGTACAAATAAATAAAAAATTAGATTATGTTGACTGGAGAGATTATGGGGTAATTTCTATCTTTATTAAAGGAAGCGGTAAACCTAGCGGTATAGATTTTTCCATTACAGAAGAAGATGGTGATGCTTGGTATTATTTTGATAAAGAATCTTTAACTTCAGAAGACTGGGTTGAAATAAGAATGCCTTTTGAAGATTTTGTTAACCCTAAATGGGCGAGTCATGGAAATGGAAAAAAAGAATTTAAAAATGTAACACAAATAGCCGTGACTATCACAAATTTTGATAGGCCTATTGAGAATACTTTGTATTTTGAAACATTTGATGGAGACTTATTTAAATTAGCATAAAAATGTCTATTCAACTTTCAGTGATAATTCCTACGTGTAATAGGGTAGAACACTTAAAAGAATGTTTAAAATCTCTTTTTGATCAAACTTTTAGCAGAACTAATTTTGAAATAGTAGTTGTAGATGATGGTTCGACTGATAACACAACAAGTTTGGTAAGACTTTTACAAAAGAAATACAAGAATTTAAAATACTTTAAACAGGAAAATAAAGGTCCGGCAGCTGCTAGAAATCTAGGTCTTAAACATACTAAGGGACATATACTAGTATTACTTGATGATGACTGCGAAGTTGATAATAATTGGTTAGATAATTTGGTAAAATTGCATAGGGACAACAACACTTCTATAATGGGTGGGGAAATAGTGAACAAGGGAAACGTTTTTGCTCAAACTGCTCAAATAGCCCAAACATTTTGGCTTAGCACAATCCATACTTCCCATGTAAAAACTTTGAAAGATTTCTTAAAATTAATAAAAAAATTTGAAGGTTCTGGGCCTCGACGTTTTGTAAACTTTTTACCCAGTAACAATTTCTCTTTTAAGAGGCGTGTTTTGAAAAATGTTGCCTTTGATGAGTCTTTTTACATAACTGGAGAAGACTTGGATTTGTGTCAAACTCTTAAGGACAAAGGTTATAAATTATGGTATGACCCGGCAATCAAAATTAAGCATAACCCTCAACTGAACTTCTTTTCTTTCATTAAAAAACATTTCCTATACGGTAGAGGTTTCGGATATTTTAAAAGAAAACATGCAAGTTATCATTTTAATATTCCTAACAGCTTTTCAAACTCAATCAAGTTTTTCTTAGAACCTTTATTCATCCCCTTTATCTTATCATTTTCTTCTAATCAAATCAAATATAAGATTTTATGCTTTCCACTGTTCTTTTTACAGGAAATATTTTTCAGAATCGGTTTTTTAAACGGGTATTATGACAAAAATTTTAAGGATAGCCAACCAGTGATAAAATGATGAAAATAACTATTGTTTACCCGCCTTTTGGAGTTGTAGAGAACCAGCCGAATATCAAGGCAGTTGCCGAAAACTATGGCGTGTTCCCATGTTTAAGCTTAGCTTATGTCGCAGCTGTTTTTGAAAGCTGCGGCTGTACAGTCCAGTTTATCGATGCGAACGCACTAAGCCTGTCTAAAGAAGAGGTTTTGAAACTTGTTAAGGATTTTAACCCTGACCTTTTATGCTTTACAATAACCACTTACCTTTTTCACCAGACACTAGAATGGGTTAAATACCTGAAACAGAATACGGGGATTAGAATAATTGTTGGTGGCATGCATCTTAGCTTGTACCCTAAAGAAACATTAACAAATGAATGGATAGATTATGCTATAGTCGGAGAGGCTGAAACCGTTCTTCCAAACTTTATCAAAGCTTTATCTAAAAATAAGGGCGTTAAAAAGGTTAAAGGTTTATGTTTCAAAGAAAAGGGGAGAATCGTGTTCACAGGCGTACCAGGGCTTTTGAAGGATATCAACTCCGCACCTTTCCCAGCAAGACACCTTCTGCCTAATGAGAAGTACTACTCTTTTATTTCTAAAAGAAAAAACTTTACAGGCATCATAACTACGAGAGGCTGCCCTTACAAATGCATTTTTTGCGAACAAGGCAATAAGCCTTACAGAAAAAGATCAGCATTTAATGTTGTGGACGAAATCGAAGAATGTTACAACAACTATAAGATAAGGGAAATAGACGTTTTCGATTCTTCTTTCTCCATTGACAAAAGAAGAGTCTTAAGCATATGCAAAGAATTGAAAAAGAGGAACTTGGATGTCTCATGGTCGATAAGGACCAGAGTCGATTTAGTAAACGAAGAAATGTTAAAAGCTATGAAAGACTCAGGATGTACAAGAATATACTATGGGATAGAATCAGGCGATCAAAAAATTTTAGAAACGATACGCAAGACTACGGATTTAGAACTCATCAAGAAAACTGTATATACTACTAAAAAGATCGGAATCGACACTTTTGGTTATTTCATGATTGGAAACCCTGGAGAGACAAAAGAAACAGTTCTCAAGACTATCAAACTTGCTAAGTCATTAGACTTGGATTATGCGCAGTTCTCCAAGGTTAGCTCTCTTCCAGGAACTGAACTTTACGAACTCTTAAAAAAGGATTTAGGATACGATTACTGGAGGGAATACACGCTAGATGAATCAAAGAGGATGACCTTGCCAAGGCATAATTGTAGCTTTTCAGAAGAAGAGGTGGATTGCTTCATTAAACATGCTTACAAGCAGTTCTATTTCAGACCTGGTTATGTTTTTAAGTCTTTAAAGAGGTTAAAATCTTTTTGGGAATTGAAACGTGGCTTTAAAGCTGCATTAAGCATGATTCAAGACTGATCTGAGATAAATTTATAAAACATTACACGTTCTTTTGTCCCTATGTGTGGAATCTGTGGTTTTAACTGGAATGATAAGCAGCTTATCAAGAAGCTATGTAAAACCCTTGTTCACAGAGGACCTGATTCTGAAGGTTACTTCTCAGATACTAACATATCTTTAGGATGTTGTAGGCTGAGCATAATAGACCTGGAAAAAGGAAATCAGCCGATTTTTAACGAAGACAGAAGTTTATGTATAACTTTTAATGGGGAAATTTATAACCATAAAGAATTAAGATTTGACTTAGAAAAAAAAGGCCACAAGTTCTACACTGATGTGGACACAGAGGTTGTAATACATTCTTATGAGGAGTATGGTGCTGGTTGTTTAAAACGTTTGAAGGGCATGTTCGCGTTTGCCATTTGGGATTCTAGAACTAAACAATTGTTCTTAGCCAGGGATAGGCTGGGAATAAAACCTTTGTATTATTATTTCAACAATGGTAATTTCGTATTCGCATCAGAACTAAAAGCCATATTGCTCTTCAAGGAGGTTAAAAGACAGGTCAACCTAAATACGTTAAATAACCTTTTGACATTTAGGTATGCGTCAGGAGAAGAGACCATTTTGGAAGGTATAAAAAAGCTGTTACCTGGTCACTTCTTGGTATTGAAAAAAAACTTATTGAGCAAAAACAAGTATTGGGATATAAACTTCACATCTGAAAAAACAGATGCTCAATCATCTAAGGCAGAGCTTAGACAACTTTTAAAAAATTCTGTACAAGAACACCTAGAATCTGACGTGCTAGTAGGGGTTTTCCTGTCAGGCGGCGTGGACTCGAGCAGTATAGTAGCTCTTATGAAAAAAACTGAAAACATAAAAACTTTCACTTTAGGATTCTCAGAAACTGACAACAACGAATTTGTATACGCTCGTAAAGTAGCCCAGTTATTCAACACAGACCACACTGAAATAGTAATCGAACCTAAAACTATAAGGCACCTGCCTGAGATAATATGGTACTTGGACGAGCCACTGGCAGACCCTACTTGTATACCTACGTTTATCCTATCTCAAACTGCTGGAAAAACTGTAAAAGTTGTGCTAAGTGGAGAAGGAGCTGATGAGGTATTCGGAGGTTACGAACAGTATAAGATCATGAAACTAGCTCGGGCTTATAACCGGCTTACGCCCACCTTTTTTAAAAAATACGCAATAAGTCCTTTTTTGAAAACACTTCCGAAAGACCTGTTTTTCGAAAAGCTCAAAGATTTTGCTACAAATCTGGATGATTCGCCTCGAAGCTATGTAACCCTTCTTTCAATATTTAACAGGTCCGAAAAAGAGCTGTTGTACAGTCCTTCATTATTGAAACGAATACCTGAAATCGACTCGGACGTAAATTCTGTCAAGCCTTATTTCTCTTCAAACTCGGAACTTAACAACATGCTGCTAACAGATACTAAGACTTGGCTTCCAGACAACATGCTGTTAAAATTTGACAAGATGACCATGGCCAACTCTATAGAAGGAAGAGTCCCGTTTCTAGACCATGAAATTGTAGAGTTCGCTTCTAAACTACACCCGAGTTTAAAACTAAAAGGGCTAAATGAAAAGTATATACTCAAGCTTGCTATGGCCAAAGACTTACCAAAATCAATAGTTTCAAGAAAAAAACAAAGATTCCCCCTCCCGATAGACTCTTGGTTCAGTAAGGAATTGAGAGCCTACAGTTCGAGCGTACTGTCAGATCCGAAATTTTTAGAATCCGGATTTTTTAATGCCCGGTTTGTATCAAAACTGTTGAACTATCAGAACACGCTTTCTTACAAACTTGTTTTAAAACACAACAGTTTATCAAGACTGTACTACTCCAGGCAAATATGGATGTTGCTAACATTTGAGTTATGGTACAAGACATTTATCGAAAGAGAGGACGTATCCAAACCTTTAAATAAGAATAATTTCTAACCCTTATGATTTTTAGAAAACATAAATAAGATGAAAAACTTAAGCGTAGTCATCCCAGTATATAATGAAGAGAACAGTATCTTATCTTTATATCAAAGTTTAAAAAATAATCTACGTTTTACCAAAGATTATGAAATCATTTTCGTAAACGATGGAAGCACTGATAATACTTTGAAAAACTTGAGAAGGATAAAAGACAAGTCTGTAAAGATTATAAACTTTGACAAAAACTTGGGGCAATCAGCTGCTTTAACAACAGGCTTCCATGCTGCCATTGGAAAAAAAGTTATAACGATGGACGGTGACCTCCAGAATGATCCTTCAGATATTAAAAATCTTTTATCAAAACTAGACCAAGGGTACGATGTAGTATGCGGATGGCGACATGAGAGGAAAGATCCCTTTATCATAAAAAGGCTGCCTTCCCGCCTCTTTAATATGGCAATAGGCGTCCTTTTCGGCGTTGGCATCCATGATACAAGTTGCACCCTCCGTGCATATAGGAAGGGAGCTGCAAAGGCATTATGCTGCCTAAAGCCTGGCTACCACCGCTTCATACCGGTGCTGCTTTCCATGAAAGGGTTCAGGGTAGGGGAAACCAGAGTTAAGCATAATGCAAGGCTTCATGGTAGGGCGAAGTATAACTCACCTTTAAGGTTTTTTGAAGGCATGGTGACACTTGTTAAAATAAAGATGTCCTGCTGTTAACCATTCTCGTGTTCCTTAATGCGATAATAGAGGACGACTGTTGAGTTGTCTCCAAGGTCTATTTTTTTAAAATTTTTATAAG
>JAUYCY010000029.1 GCA_030692055.1 Candidatus Omnitrophota bacterium
CCTACCATAGTGGATCTTATCAGAGAAGGCAAGGTCCATGAAATAGAGTATTATATAAAGGACGGCGGCATGTACGGCATGCAGACTTTTAACAAGGCCCTTTTGGATTTATACAGGCAAGGCAAGATTACAAAAGAAACAGCAATGAATTTTGCAGAGAAAAAAGACGAACTTATAATGGGCCTCAAGGACCTTCGCTGATTAAAAAAATGTCAAAGACAAATCTGTTTACAGCGCTTATTTTAATTCTCGGAATAACCGCTCTTTTTTTTATTCAGTTTTCAACGCCTACTCTTTACGACGCTGACGGCTACCTTCATATAAGAATGGCCGAGTTTTTAAAAGACCTTGGGCCGCGTTATAATTTCCACTGGGCGAGATTTTCCACTTTTAACGGAAACTTCGCGGATAAAGATTTTTTATATCACGTTATTTTAATTCCCTTTACATTTTTTAAAAATATATTTTCAGGAGTGAAAATAGCCGCTTTTCTCTTTGCGAGCATGCTATTTTTAAGTTTTTATTTTATATTAAAAAGGTATTCAAATAAAATAATCCTGCCGTTTTTTCTGGCTAGCTTTTTTCTTTCCAGCCTGTTTTTAGAAACGATCAGTAGCCCCAGGCCGCTCACCATTGTGATACTGATAAATCTTTTAGCTATATATTTCCTGATAGAGAAAAAATATGTTTGGGCGCTTCTGACAGGGGTTTTCTATGCCCTTATCCACGTGACAAGTCCTTTAATAATACTTTATGCGGTTATTATTGAGATCGTCAGGTATTCTGATAAAAAAGAATTTTGCCTGAAAACTATTTTAGCTTCTTTCCTTGGCGTGTTAATAGGATTTTTAATTCACCCGAATTTTCCAAATAATTTTATAGTCTTTTACCTGAATTCAATACTTGTCCCTATATATACAATGAAAACAGGAATTCTGGAGCTTGGCGCGGAATTTTTCCCGCTGAATACAAGGGAATATCTATTGCAGTATCCAATTGTCATAGCAGGCATAATCTCAATAATATATATCGCTGTTTCTAAAATGCCCAGGCCAAGATTTGAGACAAAGGTATTTCTGGTGCTGGCAGGCATTTTCTTCGTGTTGTCATTTATAGCAAAAAGATACCTCGGGCACGGTTATTTGATCATGCTTATAGCAATTGCCTGCTATATGTCTGATTTTCTGGGGAATAAAAAGGCCATAGTTAGGCAATGGCTGGCGCTGATAATTATTTTAATGGCGCTTATGGCTGTAAATTCTTTTAATGGCGTAAAATATAATGCTATGGTCGCTAGGGTTATAAACGGCCATTACGAAGCAGTGGGAAGATGGATGGAGAAGAACATACCTGAGGGAGAATTGATTTTCCACGCAAACTGGTCTGATTCCCAGTATTTCATAGGCCTTAATCCGAAGGATGATTATTTCGTAACGCTTGATCCGGTTTATATGTATAATAAGAACCCTGAGCTCTATAAAATTTACAGGGCTGTGTCTTTTGGCAATACGCCAGACCCTTATGTTGTGCTAAAAGATACTTTTAATGTAAAATATGGCTACGCAGGTAAAAACTATTTCAACGGCCTTATAGAACAGATAAGAAAAGATACGCGTTTTACGATACTTGCAGAAGACCAGTTTGGCGTAATTTTTAAGCTTATCTAGAAATAGAAAACGGAGTTAATATGGTGGTAAAAAATCGGAGGAGTGGCAGAGCGGTCGAATGCGGCGGTCTTGAAAACCGTTAGGCTCGCAAGGGCCTCGTGGGTTCGAATCCTACCTCCTCCGCCATGTTTTGGTAAAAGGCGTTGTTAATTAATAAACTTGATTCGAAACATAAGGAGTTGTATAATTTACATCGGTTGATGTAATTATTACAACAGTCAAAATAATCTTATGATACCTTTTACCGGCTCAAAATTAAAATCAAAGCTACTTTCCTATTTCTTTACCAATCCGGAAAAGTCTTTTTACGTTCGCGAGCTTGGTATCATTCTCAATGAAGACCCCGGTAACCTTTCAAG
Source organism: Candidatus Omnitrophota bacterium (assembly GCA_030692055.1). The sequence continues at coordinate 2,027 of JAUYCY010000029.1, forward strand.
AGAGCTGCGTAAGCTCGAACAAGAAGGCATATTTATATCTTCTACCAAAGGACTAGTTAAGTTTTATTCTCTAGACAAAAAGTACCCTGCATTTAACGATCTTAAAAATATAATATTTAAGACGGAAGGGATAGAGGGGAGTTTAAGGCAGTTAGTTTCTGAATACGCGGGGATAGAGGTTGCTTTCATATATGGCTCTTATGCAAAGGGGAAAGAAAAGGGAAGCTCTGATATAGATATTGTTGTGGTGGGTTCTTTTCCGAGAGACGAATTTACGCTAAAGTTGCGCATACTCGAGTCAAGATTAAATAGAGAGGCCAATTTTAGCTCTTATACTAAAGCAGAATTTTACAAAGAGAGTAAAAAGAAGGGTGGGTTTCTTAATATGGTCATAAAAGGTAAGATTATATTATTGAAAGGCAATCTCGATGATTGACAATTTTGCAAAGAAGCTGGAGAAAGAGGGAAAGCTTGCGGCACAGAAAGCTCTGGATGATGCTACTTTGCTGGTAAAAAATATTCTGGAAGAAGCAAAATTACGTAATCTTCAATTGGAACTTGAGTTGTAATTTCAATCAAATTCAGTGCCCGCTCCGCCAGTGATACTAGTTCGAACTTTTTAACCGTCCGCCAAAGTTCTATGGCGGACGGTTTTTTTATTTGCAATAAAAATATTTGAAAGAAAAAGAAGAGGAGGTGCGCATGGGCGATGAATTGGTTCCGCAGGAAGTGGTTGAGCGCAG
>JAUYCY010000032.1 GCA_030692055.1 Candidatus Omnitrophota bacterium
TGGCATATCTATCAGCTCTATATTACAATAATTCTAATGGCAGAGGATTAAGAGATATTAAATCAATTGTAGCTTAAGACATCTAAGAAAATATATAATAATCAGCTGGGAATTATGTCCCAGCCTTGATTACACTGATTAAATAATCGCTGGAATCGTTTTTATAATCGCTGCAATCATTAATACAAAGAATCTTTATTGATTTCTATCTTAGCTTTTTTGCGCTCTTGGCTTAACCAATCTTCAAAGAGACGCCTCTCTTTAGATATAATAACCCTTTTCTCAATTTCGGGTTTAATTTTTTCTAATGGTTCAATCGCGACAGATTCTTTAGCAACTACGGTCATAAGATAGCAACTATCTATATCGTCAATTTTTTTTACTTCATCTATGGGTATTCTAAAAGCGTCTAAAAGCATTGTGGATTCTATCTCTTCATACCCTAAGGGGCCTATAGTTTGCCACATTGAGGTATCTTTATCTTTTAAGTATTTTTTATAGGCATCTTCAGCTGCGCGTTTATCTTTTGCTTTTAAAACCTTAAAGGTAACTTTTTTTGAAAGATTATCATAGTATTTATTAATATCGTCTTCTGTAACAAAAAGATAATCCTGCGCCTGTTTATTCTTGTAATCAATGAAATCTCTGATAAGCGCTTGCTCCCAGAAAGCTTTGATGGTATTTACAAAACGTTCTTCTTGCGCCAGGCCTTTTCTCATTGCTGCCTGCACGATAAGCTTTCTATTGATAATGTTTTCAAGCTGGTCGCTTTGCGCTTGGGGGGTAAGTTTAAAAGTAGGGTCGGATTTTACCTTGCGGGCAATTTCACGCTGTAGCTCTAAAGCATATATGGGTTCTTTATTTACATAAGCGACTATCTCTTTCTCTTTATTGGCGTCTGATTTAGCGCAGGCGGATAAAAGAAGTAAAAATATTGTAAAGAGTAGTGGTTTAAATATTCTGTGGATAGTGTCTTTTACTTTCATTTTTATTAATTATACCACAAATATAACAATGTCTATAATAAAAGATGTAAAACTTAGCCCACCGCGTAGGCAAGATTAGATTTATTCTCTCTCGGCGAATACCCCGTGGCTTGCCACGGGGATGAAGCCGAAATCGTAAACGTAGTTGACCTCATTTCAAGGCAATGAATGAACCAGTGATAATATTAGCATAGAACATACTCCGCGGCTTGCCGCGGAGACTGGTTGATTTAGGTTTGTGGAAGTTAATTTCAAAAAGAAGTATTGCTTTTTTTTGAAATTAGGAAGGGATGAAAAAAAGAAGGCTGCAAGTTTAGGCCCCAATGTTTTTAGGACTGTTAATTGCAGCCTTTTATAAAAACCATTTTCCACCGCGTAGGTGGAATCGGTTTACCAAAGCCCACCTCCGGGGTGGGCTTTGGTTTAGGTAATTTCAGATTAAATTTTCTATGGTGTCGTAGACGCCGTGTAAGTGCCAGTGCCTGTGCCGGTAAAGATGCCGCCAGCGGTTTCTCCGGGTGTATATGTGCCGGCAGCTTGGTTGAACGAAACTATCTTAAATTAGCAAAGGAATAAATGTCCTCACGTAGATTCACGACCGTGAGTTTATGTGAGAATTTGGCAATAGCCACAAACTAACTATGCCAACCGCTAGCCATGCCAACCGCGTAGGTTGATTCTGCTTAAATGAGTAAAATAATTACCCAGCTTGAGCCTGGCTACCGGTAGGCAGGCGTCGCTCATTTGTAACTTCAAAAAGAAGTATTGCTTTTTTTTGAAATTAGGAAGTGGTTGTTTTTATGGTTATAATGAAAGGTAAATTTCATAATAAGAAAGCCCCTTCTTTTCGAAGGGGTTTTGAGGATTAATTCTTCAAATAATGGCGCTGTTGCATAATGCACCAGCGCCTGATTACAATGATTACTAAAAGATTCCAACGATTGAAAACATTAACAATCTTAATCACTGTAATCAACCCATTCGACTTCGCTCAGGGTTGATACTGAGTATATCGAATGTATCAAGTTTTAATCGCTGAAATCAGGGGCTGTTGCGTTTCGCAACAGCCCCATAATAAGCGCGCCTTAAATCTACTTTTCTCTTAAACCATATTCCACCTTGTAGGTGATAAGGGGTTAACATTCGTAGTGTTAGCTCTTTTTATTTTGCAGAGAAAAGATTAGTTCGGGATAATTTATGGTGAGTATAAAATTATTAAGAAAACTTTTTACCCCAAGCAAAGGGATATTTAGATTAGGCATAAAATCAATTAAAACATTTTCTGTCGAAAAACCTAATGTTTTTATGCAAACAGTATGGCTATATGCAGTAGTCATTCCATTACCAGTGCATATTCGTTTCTGAGAACCGGCTTGCAAATTATGCCCTAACGGTAAGGAAAAAGATGCGGGCAAGGCACATTCATCTGCACCCGTATCTATTAAAGCATATACATTTAATTCTCTTTTATTTTCTGGGTTTATGATTGTTATAGGTAGATAGGGACGCGCGATATCGTTTGGATGAGTTTTTAGAAAGGGGTATTTTTCAATCAACATAATAAATATGAACTGTATCTTTATCGGGAACGTAAAGGAGAAAAGGAGCTTCAAACCCCTTTTTTTTCGCTTCTTTTAATGCTTCTTCCGGAGTATCCCCTGAGCCAACAATAGTATAATCGCTAGGGTCTTTTATTGCTACATATTTACCATCATATTTATGTGAGTTAACTAATACTTTCTCCATTAGCACCTCCTACCATATTATATTATACAAATTAATTTTTTCAAATTTTAATTCCAAGCCCACCTACGAGGTGGAATATGGTTTGGGTTGAATTTATTGCAAATTAGGTTTACTATGGTGTTGTCGGCGCCGTAGTAGTGCCAGTGCCTGCGCCAGTAAATGTTCCGCCTCCGGTTTCTACAGGTGTATATGTTCCGGCTGCTTGACCATCAGTAATCGTGTTACCGCCGACCGTACCAGTTACGTTGGTAGCTGTCCAATGACCATCAGTAGACCATGCTGGGCCTGAAAGAGTTGCATCGTTAGCACCATTGTTTACTGTTATTGTCCAATTAGTTGTGGGTGCTGTCAAATAGTCGCCGTTTATTATCGCTGCCCATATGCCGTCAGCCATACTGGGATTCATTGAGTATAGACGGGTATCCATAGTCATAGATGTTATTCCACCACCTGAGCCTGTCATTATTGAAGAATATACTTCGGTGATAGGAACATTTGCGGCTTGACCAAGCGCAATAATATCATTCTTAAGGTTGTTTTTATCTAACATAGAATTAACTTCAACCCATTCTCCAGCGCTACCAGAACGCCAAGTGTGATTATTTGCAGGGTTAGCTGTGTCTACCTCAATATAGTTTCCCACTACCTCGCCCCCTACCTTTCTTCCTGAAAGAGTGCCGTCCTTATGAAGCTGTATCCAAATGGCGTCAAGGTCTCCTTCTATCTCTTGACCCGACCATTGCGTGCCTGTTATGCCTCCAAGCCACGCGCCGCGTACTTCCGACTCTTCTCCATTACCTTCCTTAGTTATTGTTCCCGTAAGATTCTTGACAGACCAATCATTAGAAGTCGTTCCGCTGTATTCGCCTCCGGTGATTACATTCCATATACCCCAATTCTGTCCGGTTATTTTCATCACCGTGCCTTCTCCCCAGTTCGCGTTTATCTCACCTATGTTGCCTTCCGCGCCAAAGCCTCCTTGGCCGGTAAAATGGGAAAGTGGGTGCCACTTGATTTTTTCGTATAATTTTTCAGGCGATATACCTATGTTGTGTGTATGCATATTCAATGATAATGATTTGGTAAGTTCTCCGTCTAAGCGATACATTCCAATTCCATCATAATAGTTTCCGTCTACATCGCCATAAAGCACGCCAGCATCAAACACATTAGCGGTGGCTGTAGGGCTTATGTAAAGCGAATAGGTTTTGCCTTTTAACGTCTTCTCGCCATTCACTACATTACCACCCACGCCGGCAGAAAGCCCGTAGAAGGAACCGACTCCGTTACCATCATCGTAAGTACTATAATTGTAAGTTAGAGGAGAATCCTGAGTAATATATCTACTTACAAACCCATCTTCGAGCGCTGACGTCTCTTTTTGAACCACCCAGGCAAATTGCGTAGCGCCGCCAGAGTTAAATTCACCGATGGAAATAAAATCCGGATGCGCGTTCGCGCTCCAAATAGGGCCGATTAAACCTATTTGACCGGCAAAGTCAAAATCAGTAGAAACTTGCCAGCCTTGCGCCACAAAACGGCCGCTGGAGGTAAGGTCAGTATCGCGTAGATATACTCCTGCGCTTAAGCCTTCCCAGGTTTGGTTAGTAGGATTGTAAATGCCAACCGTATCGCCGGTAGCATGGCCTATCCAGGTATTGGTAAGGACGGTAATGTCAGCTGTTCCAGAAAAACCATCAGCTATCAATAAAGTTCCTAAATAGTAACCATCGGTCTCTCCTGGATCTTCATAAAACGTCCAACCGCCAATGCGCGCAGTTGAGCCAGGAGCGGGTAAGGAAGTATACGTTCCGCCTACACCATGCCACCAAAGCCCCCAGTCCTCGCTAACGTCAGGTGACTCGGAAAGATAAGCTGATTCTCCTGCGCCGATAGTACCGGAAAAAGTAGGGCCGCTGATTAATCCTCGGTGGTCGCGAGCATATTCAAGTTTAGGGCTCTCATCATAAAGCTCATCCGGCCTAATGGTGGTAGGAAGGTCGCGGTAATGGCTGAAGGTGCCATCGGCTTTAAACATTCCAATACTCTGATAGAAGTTACCAGAGATATCGTTTGACCTTAAGTAACCGGCTAAGTATTTATTAGAATTAGGGACATTAGGGTCATAAGTTGGGTCAGGCCGGACATAAAAAGCATAGCTTAAGCCTTTGAGAGAATTGTCACCCAGTTTATTTCCGCCAATTAGTCCTAAAAAACGAGCTCCGTCACTGGTAGTGCCAGTAAAATCATCTTCGTCTGTACCCCATAATTTGTAAGCTCCGCTATTGGCAAATTCACCGATAAGCGTAAAAGCTGTAGGGGTAGTGCCCCATAAGGAATTGGTGCCGCCGATTAAAGCGGAAAAGGAACCATTATTTAAATATACTTCCGGCTCAGGAGCGTCATAATCATAATAGCCAAAACTGCCAGTGAATTCTCCGCCAAAGGTAAGCGGGGTATCCGTATATACACCCACGCTCAAAGCCTGCCAGGTATTAGGATTGGTTTGGTAAGCGCCTAAAAGGTCGCCCTGAAATGTTCCTAAATAATCCACGTCGGTTGGGCCACTTATAAAAAACTTGTCAATCCATACCCCACTCACACTTGCCGATAAACTACCATCGGCTGACCAACTATCTCCATTAATATCTCCCAGCCAATAGCCATCTAAGGCACCGGTTGTTTCATTTGTGTTTTTACCGCCAGTAACAGCGTGCCAATTGTTAGAAGGCGAACCGCTAAATGTTCCGCCGGCGCCTATTCTCCAAATACCCCAGTTCGCCTCATTGCCTGACGGCTCTACTAAATCAGTAGAGGTTACGGTGAGATTACCCGAGATGTCACCGCCGATTAAACCATAGTCATCGGTTTCGTGGTGATCGTCAATATAGGGGCTGCCTGCATAAAGCTGTGAAGGCAAAACATTAGTGGGAACATCTAAATAGTGCGTGTAATGGCCGGTAGCGTAAAGCATATGGATATCCGGATAAAAGTTACCGTTGATATCACTTGAGCGAAGATAGCCGGCAGAATAACCTGTGGGGCTACTGCTATTAGGCCGGATATAAAGCATTACCGACATTCCTTTCAATGAATTGTTTATGTTAGTGCCGCCAAGAGCGCCGAAAAACTTTCCCCCATCAGCAGTATTGCCAGACACCCATTCATAACCCCATAATTTGTAATTGCTGGCGTTAGCATACTCACCCAATAGAGTAACCTGCGCCGGGCTAACTTGCCAAAGAGACTCTGTGCCGCCAAAAGACAAGGAAAGTGAACCGTTGTGTAGCTCAACGTCTCTGCCTAAAGTATCATAATAGCCAAAACCTTCGTCAATATTAATTTCTCCACCAAAAGCAAGCGGGGTTTCAGTGTAAGCTCCTGCTGCCACTGCTTCCCACCAGTGGTCCATTTCATTATCGTAAATTCCGCGAAGTTCTCCGTCGAAAATTGTTGTTAAGTAACCAAGCTCTATTGGATCATCCGGGTCATAGTCTAAACCTATACCGTTAATAGTTGCAAACAGCTCATTGTTTCCCGCAGAGGTGCCGTTAATATCTATAAGGAAACGGAATGTGTGGTCAATATGATCATCTTTTCCACCGGCAACTGCTGACCAATTATTAGAAAGCGAGGTTGAAATACTAGGTCCGCCTAAACCTGCCCTCCATAAACCCCAGTGCTGGCCTTTAATCAAAGCATGGCTTAGGTCCATTACGCCGGAAATATCACCACCTACCTTACCATTTATTAGCTCATCCTCACTAAAACCTTGAACCTCTACAGGGAAAGTACTCATACCTAACTGCTGCGAAATTATTGTGCCTGTAAGACTAAACGTCCCAGAAGGCATAGCGCTAAGACTACCGGCTAAATCCGCTGACTTTAAATAACCGACACTACCGTCAGGTTTAATGTAAAAAGCATAACTTAAGCCTTTTAAGGAATTATTATTTTTTATTCCGCCGGCAATACCTGCAATTGTCGCGCCGTCAACAGTTGAAGCGATAAGATTAAAATCCTCATCGCTTGCCCATAAATCAAGGTCGTGATTGCTACTCAGATCAGAGAAGTTAAAATCTGCGTTTAAGGTAAAGGGTTGGGCTGAACCTGCCCAGATATCTCCAGTAGCAGCAACTACGCCATTATTAATGGTTCCGCAATTAAGAATCAAACCCCTGGGATTTCCCCATTCATCAAGCTCATCTTCATATAATCCAAAAGCGCCGGAAAAATCACCGCTTAAAGTAACTGGCTCTGTAGTTGTAGTTGTAGTTGTAGTTGTAGGATTGGTTTCTGTAAAAGGCAAGGTAACCGGTTCACCTGTGCCGGTATCAGCAGTGCCTGCACCGGTATCAGTATCAGTATTTGTGCCATCACCTGCACCGGTATTAGCATCTGTATCCGAATCATAAAGATATTCGCCAGTGGTTCCTTCAGGAGCAGAATAACCTTCAACTCCGCTACCCGGATCCCAACCTTCGCTAAATCCCTGGCGGTCATCCTGATTTACTCCGGAAGTTTGAAACACGCCCTGTTCATTAACCGAACCTTGTTCGCCAGCAGGTATGTCATTTAAAACACCGTCTGAAGTATTAATGATGTAACCGTTGCCGCCTTCAAGAAAAGAAGTGGTGTTGTTTGGTGAAGAATTTACATATAATATTGTGCCGCGCGCGCCGCAGATAGCCAAAGGAGTTTTTACCTCAAATTTTGATTTTCCCTTAAGGCCCTCAATGCGGGCTTTTATCTTTCCGATGGTTAACTCAAAAATATTTTCGTATTCGCCGGTTGAAGGATTATACAGAAGCTTAATAATGGACATTTTACTATTCGGTTTCATATTGATAGCATTGTTGTTATCCAGCCGAATCTCTACAATGCCTTTATCGCCGGTTTCAATTAAGTCTCCTTCTTTTACTATTTCATTGAGCTTTGCATCGTGACTTTTAGCTTGCCCTTGAGTAGTAACTTGAACCTTGCCTGAAAACTTAGTTATAGTTCCGGTAATAACCGTCAACTTTGCGGCCTTTGCGCCAGAAAACGGAACATCAGTATCTTGCTCATAAAGTTTCTTCTCTAATTCAAGGTAAGGTCTGGGGCCTTCGGGTAATTTTTCTAAAGGCACCAATACGCTGCTGCCTGCCGGAATCGTTACCATACTCTCGGGATGCGCAATGTTGGTTACCGCAAGCTTTCCTTCAGCTACAAGCATTCCGCTTGAACCAGCCTGGTAAAACGCAAATACGTCAGAACCTTTTACCACGCCTTCTGTGTTAGGCGTAAGGATAGCGAAATCTGCCGGATGCGGCATTTTTGCCACTATTGTGCGCACTTTTCCCCTTTCAAGCTTTACTGCCGCAAGTTTACGTTTATTTTTTTCGTCAAGCTGATAATCTTTTATTTCAATTTTAGAGTTTTGCGCAATCCGCACGATAGAGTCGTCTTTAAATTTAATCTCCGCTTTGGAATTAGATTTAGTCCTTATTGAATCGCCGACAGAAACAGCTTCGTAATCCCTTACCGGAGTGCCCTTTTGGGAACCCGGCTTTAAAATATCTACCCTGCCTTCAACGTAGGTAACCTTTCCTACTTCTTGGGCAAAGCCATAGGGGACACAAAGTGAAAATACAATAATCGACGAGAGAACTTTTGTGAAAAAATTTCTTTTAATCATTTTGTCTCCTTCAATAAGCACATTATTTTTTTCAAGTGTATTACACGCAGAAAAAATAATAGTGCGAATTGAACCCCACACCCAGCAGTTCATTCTGCTACCTTACGTTATGGGGTTTACTATCCTATTTTTTATTGAGCTTACTCGCTACACCGAGTTATCTGGGTGTGGGGTTAAATTCGACTATGCAATTTTTCTTCGCCTACGGTTTGAAAAATTGCAGTCTTATTTAAAACTTAACTTCCACGCCTACACTATAAATATTACGGTTATAGCTGTATAAGCTTACATTAGAATCATCTTTAATAAAGGTATGTTGTAATTGTATTTCTGAGTCCTTGTAAAACTTATACGCCACTAGCGCAGACAAAGTAAGTATTTTATCTTTCCTGTATACATGAAAGATGGTGTTGGAATTAGTAAAATCTTGTATATTGTAATCTACCGAAAAAGTTGCATTCAGCTTACCCATAACAGGAACCAATAGCGTTGCGCTCGGTCTATAGCCTAAATATTCCCAGTTATTACCCTGGGCAAACTTTTTTTCTAAGCCGTAGCGTAAATTCAAAAATCCTTTATTTTGTTTATAGAAGAAATACCATCCAAAACCTGCGCCAACATTATTGGAATCTCTATTTTCATCGGGCGTGCTTGGTGTCCAAAGATAGTTCTCGTTCTGATATCTAAGGTAAGTTTGCCCCATATTGGATGAGCCCACCATAAAATTATAAATTGCGCTCGTTGACGGAGACGATAAATAAGACCTGTCATTTACAATTGTGTGGTTGTAGGCAGTGGGAAAGGTAAGCAAGCTATTTTTAAAATATAAACTTGGTTGCATTACAAAGGTGTGCGACATTTGGTTGTAAAAACCTAAATCGTTCTGCTTACCGTAATAAAACATATATTGGCCTTTGAGACCGAATTTGTCCCCGAAACGCTTGTTATATTCTGCCTGGGCTGTATAAACATACCGGGAATCGCCCTCATCGGTAATGTCAACAGCAACAGTATCATCGCCGGGCTTAAGCACCACGTTATCGTCATACTGCCAAGCTGTGCCAAAAGAAAATTTCCAAGGACGCATTTCTCTTTCTCTTTCTGTTATTGCGTCAACATATCTATTTGCGAAATTAGCCATATTTGAATTAGGATCAACCAAGAACACTTCTCGAAATGCCTCTTTAGCATCAGAAAATTTTCCTGCTTTTAAATGCGCGATACCTATTTGGTAATCACAAGATTGCTCCATAGACTTATCTAAACTCTTAGCATTTTTAAAAGCCTCTATAGCACCTAAAGCATCAGCGTCTTTTAAAAGAACTAAGCCTTTTAAAAAAGCGATTTGCGCAGGCCTGATGCCTTCCTTTTCCGCTTCAGCTATCCACTTTTTCGCTTCTTCTAATTCATCTAATTGATAAAAACAATCCACAAGCTCCATAAGCGCGCCCACGATTTTTGGCGATAAAGTAACTGCGTCTTTTAGGGGCGGAATTGCTTCTTTGTAGCTTTGGAGTTGTTTATAGGTAAGCCCTAAATAATAAGCAGCAAGTGTAGACTGAGGGTCTTGTTCTCTTGCTTTCTTTAATAAGGTAAGCGCTTCCTCGTAGTTTTCGTGCTTATACTGGCCGATACCTTGTTCAAGCGTGGAAATAGTTTTTGGCTGGTCGTTTTTAGTATTATTTTCCACGACTTGGGCCGGACAATTCACGGTAACCATAGCAGCTAAACTTAACCCCAAAATTACAGCAATAAGTTTATCTTTCATACTACCTTCCTTCAATGAGCAGACGATACTTGACAAATTTGTCAAGTATTGTAGCCCGCAAGGGCGTCTGCGAATTGAACCCCACACCCAGCAGTAGAGTATTTAATCACTGTGGGATATGTGATTTGTGATATTATTTCAAAATCGCTTCTATTATTATCCCATCACCTTATCTGGGTGTGGGGTCAAATTCGACTAAACCCCGACGCAATGTCGGGATAAGTCTCATTTGACCACGGCTGCTTAAAAAACCATATTAGTATACTCTTTAAGGCTACAAAGTCAAGAAAAATATTGTCCATAACACATTGCACAGCAGAAGGTTACGTAATCGTATTTTAGCTCATACTTGATCTTGTGGCGCTGTTGCATAATGCATCAGCGCCTGATTACAATGATTACTAAAAGATTCCAACGATTGAAAACATTAACAATCTTAATCACTGTAATCATCTTTTTCCGCCGAAGGCGGATCCGCCCACAATAAATAAATATCGGTGGCGGGAATCGCTGAAATCAGGGGCTGTTGCGTTTCGCAACAGTCCCCTTATAGCTTGTAGTTTAGAGCTTTTCATATTACTTTCACTACTATTAAGGTAATATCATCATGCTGGTGGGTACGCGGTTCAAATTTACGGATATCTTTGCCAATAGCCTCTAGAATTTCTTTTGCCGAAAGACTATGGTTATCCTGAACTACTTTAGTAAACCTATCTTTACCATACAACTCAAGCTTAGAATTCATAGCTTCGGTTACGCCATCAGTATAATAAACAAAAATATCTCCTTTTTCAAAATTCAGTCGAGCGCTGCAATAATTTCCTTCCATCAGGCCTAGCGGCATACCCTCCTCAACGTCTAAAAAATCGCACTTCGTGCCTTTGTGTAAATATAATACAGGCATATGTCCGCCGTTGGTGTAAATAAAAGCTTTTTTTGCAACATCAAATATTGAATAAAATATAGTGACAAAAAGATTAGACGACCCTTCTCTTACCAATTTAGAATTTAGATGCAGTAATGCCTCCTCGGGCCTATCCTGTTGACTAGCAAAAAACTTAAATGCTCCTACCACCATAGCCATGAATAAACTAGCGGGGACACCTTTACCTGAAACGTCTCCTATCATTACACCAAATTTATCTTTACCAAGTTCAACAAAATCATAAAGGTCTCCTCCAACTTGGCGTGCCGTAAACATTGCTGCGGTGACATCAAGACCCTCGGGGGCTCGTATTTCTTTGGGAAGAAAGCTTTCTTGTATTTTTTTTGCAATATCAAGTTCTTTTTCCATGAGCAGGCGCGTTTTCCACTCAGAAACATACTTATACACGGTAACTGATAAATAAACCACAAAGATTACGCAAATGGGATAGAAAAAGTCTATCCATAAACCACAGCAATTAAAAAGCACAATACCGACGATGATGAAAATAAACACTGTTACAAGTGAAAATACTAATCCTTTTATGGGTTTTGTCTTTAACGTGACTATGCAAGTAATAACCATCAGCACTATAAGAATCAGCGAGTTAATTCTTCTGGGAACCCGGCTGACAAAACTTCTGTTAACCATAGAGTTAAACACTTCAGCGTGAACCCCCGCTGCCGGATAAAGTTGCTGGAAAGGATTAGGATGTAAATCTACGGTCCCTGCCGCGGTCAAACATATAATACAAACTTTCTCTTTAAAAATGTTTAAGTCTAAGGTGGGCTTTTGCGCTGACATATCCGCTAAATAGGATTGGAGCACGTCCACATAAGAGTAATGTTTATAGGTTGCACCCCATTTACCTGAAAAATTTATCAACATATTTGAATTCTCATCTAAAGGAACTTTCAGAGTTTTACCGCACATAATAAATTTTGCGGGAACAAATTTTATGTCGTCGCGACTAATACCCAAGTAGTCGCAGCTAATTAAAAACGAAATAAAAGGATAAAGGGCGTCTTGATGCTTTATATACAAAGGAACTTTTCTAAATTTTCCGTCGATATCTTCAACGATATTAATATGGCCGTCTCCTTTGGCGGCTAAACGCAGGCTATCTAAACTTTTTGCCCGGTAGCCTGAGGCAGAAAGTAGTTTTGCTTTTTTCCTTGTATCTATCTCTAAGGCAAACGGCAGATATACATTGCCGGCAAGCTTCATCGCCTCCTCAAATTCCTTATCGTACTCTTGGGGTTCACTAAAAAAGATATCGAAGAAAATATATTTGGCTCCGGCTCCAGAAAGCGCCTTTACTAAAAGCGCGTGATAATTTCTGCCAAAAGGAAATCTTCCTAATTTTTCAAACGTATCTTCGGCAATTTCTATAAAGACAACTTTATCCGTGGTTTTAATGGCGGGGCGCAGCAAAAACCTCATATCCAGAGTTATAAGTTCATAGCTGTCTAGAAGATGAAAATAGGATACGGCAAGAATGAGCGGAACGGCAATAGGCAAGATAACAAAAATTAAAATTTTCTTCAGGTTTCTTAAGTTCATCCGAGATTTTGCATTAGGCTGTTATAGTAATCGATAATGTTTTGTGAGATAACAGGTTATCATACATTCGCAAGGTAAGAAAAAGTTACAAAGCTTTTTACGAAATAAAATGTTTTCTCTACTGCGAAATGCTTATATTCTCAATCAAATTCAATGGTGGACCCAATTAATGCGCCTGCGGCGCTCTTTGCTAACGCAAAGATTGGGTTCATATATTAAACACAAATTGGCACAAATTCCACACGAATAGGCACGAATAAATTTCCCGCCCAAGCGTCACCGCCTTTAGCGGGATCCCGCTAAATAAAAATATTAAGGGGCGGGACGTGAAAATTCCTGCCTGCCGGCAGCCTGCCTACCGGTAGACAGAGCAGGTGTGTAAGCGTGAAGCGCGAATTCGTGTATATTCGTGTTTTAAGAAATAATATCAAAAAGTCTATCCAGCTTCTTTATCTCAAAGATATTTTTTATCCGAGGCGTAAGGCTAGAGAGCTCTAAGCTTCCGCCGGAAAGCTTGGTGTTTTTTAGCATCTCAATAAGCATAGCAAGGCCTGAAGAATCTATGTAGGTGACTCTAGAAAGATCGATAGTTATCTTTGTTGTTTTTTTGGCGATGAGCTTAGTTAAAACTTTTTTGATTTTAGGGCTTGAATTTATATTGATTTCTCCAGCAAGGTTGCATATAGTCACGCCGTTATTTGATTTTATTACTATGGGCATGTGTTTCTCCTTCTTGCAACGCGAATATACGCTAATCCCTGCCCCGACGTTATGTCGGGGCAACGCTAATTTTCGCTAATATTTATTCGCGTGAATTCGCATTACCTGCCGCCTGCCTGTCGGTAGACAGAGGCAGGAAAGTTCACTCCGCCGCAGGCGGAGTTCACAACTATCAGGGTAAGGCGAAGCCTTTACCTTATTTTGAACTTCCTTGCGGTAGCTACGACACAAAATTGAACTATTCTCATTACCACAACGCATTTTATCCAGGGGGATAGGCCTTCCTAATACCTTTAAAGGAAGGGTCTTACTTGTGCCCTTTAGGGTATACTTTCCTATACCGCAAGAAACCGGATTTGCTAAATTTTACCATTATTGTGCTAATACTCAATGACTGTTAATCTCTATTAATTCTTCTTAATTATTGCGTCAAATGAGTCTCTATAGCTTTTTTTGAGAGTGAACTCAGTTCTTTTCTGTCACTTACGTCGCGCATTTCGATTGGCTTTAAGATACTTAAATCCACTTCAATGCTTTTTAAGGCTAAGACACCTAAAAGATGAGGTACAAAGTCCATATCGCCATACCAAAAGATTAAATCCTTATTCTTTTCATCTATCGGCTCTGTATTTATCTTCCTATATTTAATGGTAAAAGGAACAATTAGAGATCCGCTTACAAGCGGTGCCTCAAAAAATGAAGATTTAAAAGGTGTGATAGAGTTACCGTCTGTGGTAGTCCCTTCTGGAAAAAGAATAACATTGATTCCATTTGTAAGAAAAGAACTAATTTTACCAATCTCTCTATGCAAACCAGACGGATTAAGCCTGTTTACAAAAATCGTATCAGAAAGTAAAGTAAATATGCCAAACAATGGCCATTGCTTTAAGTCACCCCGCGCAATAAATACCAAGGGAAAAATACTACTGATAATTATTCCGTCTAAGTAGCTGACATGATTGGTTACAAAAAATATACCTTTTTGATTAGGCAGGTTCTTGTTACCGTGAATCTTTATTTTTATTCCTATAATCAAAGCTGCTGCTTTCGCGAAAATACGAGTCAATCTAGATATATAATACGGCCTCTTTTGCGGCAAAAAAATACACCGCGTCGATATGAAGAAAAAAATAAAAACAAAAATATTTGTGAGTAATGCCAGAACCTTGAGAAACTTTCTCATACGAATCTTTCTCTATAGTTGTTATTAATCAGCTTCGTATCAAGCATCATAAAAAAATCAGCGGTACCAAATTCTTGATCCCACGCCGGCATCCCGCATACGGCTGCGCCCATTTTCAAATATCCTCGTATTAAAGAAGGCAGAAGCTTAACAATTTCTTTTTGGCTATAATTTTTTATGTCTTTTGTGAAATGATATGTTTTATCCTTTAGGGGATAAACCATAAATTGCTTTGGAGCAAAATGCTTTTCTTTTAAAAATGCGAAAAGCTTGCCTATTGTTTCGGGGCAAGGCCGCTCAATACTGGGACAGCCAAACACATATGCGACATTGTTCGCCGCAAAGTAAGAAAGTAATTCCTTCCATAATAAGTTTATGATCTGATACTTTCTATAGGAAGGCAGTACGCAGGCTCTGCTCATCTCAAGCAACTCGCCTTTACAGTTTTTCTTTATATTTCCTAAATCAAATTCAGTCTCGGAATAAAAACCTATATGTTTTTTAGCGACTGAACCCGGAAGAAGACGGTAAGTTCCTATCACATTTGCGCTATGCGTGTCTATAACCGCTAAATGTTCACAAAATTGGTCAAACTCATCTTCGTCTTTCGCATCCTTATTAAAAAAGATTCTGCCTCTTAGATACTTTATTTTATCAAGGAGGACACTATCTTTAGCAAAGCATATTTTAAATCTATCTCGGACTTGGGAATCTTTCATGGCTACCATTCTTTAAATTAAACCTTTGCTATTAATTCCTTTGTAAATCACTAAATGGTCTTGCTGTTGCACGAGAGGCCTCTTTTTTTGCCAGAATTTTTTATAAATAAACTCCGTAATTTCTTCTTTCTGTTTTAAAGTATATCGATGCACCTCGGGATAAAGAAGAATCATCCATAAAACAGCCATAAATTTTGCAAAATCATCTACGTAAAAATAAACACGGTTGGTGCGTAAATGCATCTTGGCATTTTTAAAAATAGGCCGCTTTTTTAATTCATCTTTAAATACGCGTAAATCCTGGTCGTTATAGCAACCGCAGAATTTTCCGGCAAAATGATTATAGAGCCAGGTCGTGCTAAATTGGTCGTAGCTTTTTGACGCCATAAGCACGGCGTGAATAGCTGCCTGCGGTGCTAAAAATTTACTATATAAATTATCAAAAATTTCCGCCCAATGACACTGACGGCAGTAATAAAGAGAGTGATGCAGCGTAATTAAATGGACTTTTTTACCTTGTAACTTGTGTTTAAAAAATACTTCAATATTTTTTGAATTTGAAAATATCTTATTATAATCGCCTTTTATGACAACTACATGGCCGGTGCGTTGACGCTGTATCCGACTTTTCACAATACTAAGCGCGTCATTGTCAATATCAAGTAGGTACAGCCCTCCCCCAAAAGCAGTTTCTAAAATTCTAAATTGGGGCTCAGCGCTAGAGCCTATTGAAAATGCCCGTAACGGTACGAACAGAGGCAAAGTTTTATTGAGAGTTCGTATAACCTTGGCAAGTTCTTCGCCTATATCAACTTTATCGTGGCTGTAGCGTGACCAAATCTTATCTCTTTCGTAAATTTTGAAGTTTGCTACCTTTACTCCGCTTTCAATTATTTTCCTATACGCCGCGCTCATAGTTCTTTTTCTCCTTTACTTTGTAATGAAGCTTTCCATAACTCCTCGGGCTAACCCTTCGACTTCCTTCGATTCCACTCAGGACAGGTCGCTCAGGACAAGAGCCCGAGGTTTCAGTATGGCTAATACCAAGCGGCGCACCATATAATCCCTGCCTGCCGGCCCGCTTCGCCGAACTAAGCGAGGCGAGCAGGCAGGCGCGCCTGTGAATGCCGCGGTTTTTTGAGCACCTTAATACGCTAATAAGCGAAATCCCGATATCATCGGGAAGCGCCGCGAATGTGTAAAAGTTATTCTCCGATATCCTCATTCCATAACTTTGGTTTCTCTTTTATAAAATTCTCCATCATGTCTTTACACTCTTTCATATTCTGGTTAAGAATTCTTAATCCGCGTTTTTTTGAATAACTTTCAGGCCCCTTGAATGTTTCATTTTCACCGATGACCACAACGGGAATCTTATATAGTAAAATCGCGCCGGTGCACATATCGCAAGGAGATAGAGTCGAATAGATAACGCATTTTTGGTAATCCTTCACTTTGAGCCTGCCGGCACTTTCAAGACAATCTATCTCTGCATGTAAAATTGCGGATTTTTTTTGAACTCTTCTATTGTGTCCACGGCCGATGATTTTTCCATCTTTGACCAATACCGCGCCGATAGGTATACCGCCTTCGCTTAAACCTTTTCGCGCTTCCCTTATCGCTTCTTTCATGAATTTAATATGCATCTCTTTCATGTTTTAAGTAGTAATACGCAAAGCGCTAAGCGCATCCTTCGACTTCCTTCGATTCCACTCAGGACAGGTCGCTCAAGACAAGTAGCGCATAGCGTAATTCGCAAAGCGCCAAGCGCATAGCGCAGAGTATTTTAAGAATATTAAGTTAATCAACCAGTCTCCGCGGCAAGCCGCGGAGTATGTTCTATGCTAATATTATCACTGGTTCATTCATTGCCTTGGAATGAGGTCAACCACGTTTACGATTTCGGCTTCATCCCCGTGGCAAGCCACGGGGTATTCGCCGAGAGAGAATAAATTTTTCTTCTTTGGGTGGACTTCGGGGTTGACAGTGAAGCGAGGCTATCTTCTTTGGTAATTTTTGCGCGCGTAACGTCAAAAAGGGCAGTGTTTCGATTCCGCTCAGCATCCTGAGCGTAGTCGAAGGAAGCCCCTATGAAGCGCAATAATCCTGATAGGCTAATGGTGAGAGGCAAATGATTGAGGAGTTAGACGAATTTGGGAGGCACGTAAGTGCCATTGCGCGCGGGTGTAGCTCAATGAGACTTAGGCTTTTTAAGCGAAAGCGAAAAAAAGCCTTTGGTCGAATTGATCCTGAGCGTTAGCGAAGGATCTTATACAAGGCACTTCGGTTATTTAACCTCAGTGCCGCTAAAAAATAAGGAATGACCCTAAATAAAGACTTTTTTAGCGGGTGTAGCTCAACCGGCTAGAGCGTCACGTTGCCAACGTGAAGGTTGTGGGTTCGATTCCCATCGCCCGCTTATTACGTAATTAGTAAATTGATAACGATTTGCCACGGCTTAAGGTTATGTGGTAGTCTGGAAGTATTTGGGGAACTTCTTGAATAAAACTTGCCTTACGGCAAGCGAAGTTACCCATCGCCCGCTCCATATCTTAGTGGTTAAACAAAAAGTATTCTCACGCATTATTTAGGTAAAGCTTAGTTTAGTGGCAATTGGGGAACAATTAAGAAAGGAAACTTGCTCCGCAAGAATTGTTTCCCATCGCCCGCTTATTACGTAATTGGTAAATCGATAACGATTTACCACACCTTAAGGTTATTGGCAGCCTGGAGGCAATTGGGGAACGACTTAAAGAAAGCTTCGCTTCGCGAAGAGCCGTTTCCCATCGCCCGCTCCAAATTAATCTATGGCCGACAGTCTATGGCTAACAGTAAGGAGAAATAATGGATATAAATATTTCAGATTACTTGGATAAGGATAGCATTATTTTAGGCTTTAAACAGAAAGGCAAGAAAAAGATACTCGGTGCTATCTTAGAGCATCTTGCAGATAAGAAAAAAATAGATAAAAGCGAAGTAAAGAGTATTTTAAAAATTATTCTTCAAAGGGAAGAGATGGGCTCGACTGCTATTGGAGGATATATTGCTCTTCCTCACGCACGCGTAACCGCGGTTAAAGATATTGTAGTTTGTTTAGTTATTTCTTCGCAAGGTATAGAATTTGACTCTTTAGATCAAGAGCCAGTAAATATCATCGCCCTTCTTCTTTCTAATCAAAAAGAAGCTGGTCTGCATTTAAAGATGCTTGCTTTTTTAGCAAGGATGTTACGTGACAAATACTTTGTGCAACAGCTTAAGAATGCCAAAACTCACGAAGAGGTTCTTGCTTTGATAATCAAGCAGCAGCAAATGGTCAGATGAGTTATCGTTAATACATCAAAAATTGCTACGCATAGATTCGATCAAGCTATAAATATGAATAAAATTATAAAAGCAATAAGGTGGCTTTATCCGGGGTTAAAAATAAAAAGATGGATTGGCCTGCTTTTATTAGGAATGCTTCTTATTTTAGTCTCTTCACATCTTGTAGTACGGGAAAAATCTCAAACAATACAAATAATTTACAAAGCTTTACTTAACGTCGGCATAGGAACACTTATCATAGGAACATATTATCTTATAAAAAGTTTTTTTGAGGCAATTTATCCCGATGACGATAAAAATTTATTGGATATCATTTACGCCAAGAGATTCTTGTCTAAAGGGCCCAAAATTGTAGTTGTTGGAGGTGGGACTGGCCTTTCAACAGTATTAAATGGGTTGAAGGAGTATACTACAAATATAGTTGCGATTGTTACCGTATCTGATGAGGGCGGTTCCTCTGGGCGTCTACGCGAGGAATTTGGAATTTTGCCTCCCGGTGATATAAGAAACTGCCTTGTTTCTTTGGCTGAGGCTCCCAAGCTTATGAGAGATTTATTTCAATACCGCTTCAAAGAAGGAGAGGGCTTAAAAGAGCATAGTTTCGGTAATCTTTTTATTACCGCGATGACGCAGGTGACTGGTAGCTTTGAAGAAGCAATAAAAGCATCAAGCAAGGTTTTGGCTATAAGAGGTAAAGTTATTCCTTCAACGCTAGATAAGATACGCCTTAAAGCTGAATATAGCGATGGTACCATCAAGGAAGGAGAGGATAAAATTACCGCCGCGGGCAAATCAATAAAAAGAATTTGTTTAACTCCTGTCAGCGTTTGCCCTAATCCAGAAGCAATAGAAGCCATAAGGGGAGCAGAGGTAATTATTCTTGGGCCAGGCAGTTTGTTTACCAGTGTTATTCCTAATCTTTTGATAGGCCAAATGCCTGATGAGATTGCAAAAAGAAATGTTCTCAAGCTTTATATGTGTAATGTTATGACTCAACATGGAGAAACCGACGGCTTTACTGCGGCTGATCATTTACAGGCGCTTATTACTCATGCTAAGCGTAACATCGTCAACTCTTGTTTAGTGAACTCCGGGCATCTTGATTATAACTTGCTCTTTAGATATGCGCAGGACAAGTCTTTTCCTGTAATTTTTGACCGAGAACGTTTAAAAAAGATGGTTGCTTTGGTTTTTGAGGGAAACATAGTAAGCGTGAGCGACTATTTACACCACGACAGCGATAAGACAGCAAAGATAATAATAGATATGTATCACTATTATAAAAAAAGATGGAAAGGATAGAAGAAGAAATTGTCGTAAATAACCCTCATGGGTTGCATGCCAGGCCTGCAGCTTTGCTCGTGCAAATAGCCAGTAAGTTTGATTCTTCTGTAAAGTTAGAGAAAAACGGAGAGCTTATTGACGGAAAGTCTATAATTGCCATATTAAGCTTAGGGATAAATAAAGGTGCGGGTGTTAAGTTAATTGTTGAAGGTGCGGATGCTACTGAAGCATTTCGTGAATTAAAGGATTTTTTAGGAAAAAACTGTGATTAAATTAAAAGGCATAGCGGCTAGCGCAGGTCTAAATATAGCTAAAGCCTTGGTTCTAGGCAGGGAAGAATTCTCTGCGCCCAAGCTAAAGATATCGCATGAAGATATATCTAGAGAAATTTATCGCCTAGAGGAAGCATTAATTGAGACGCGTAAAGATATATCCACGCTACAGAAGAAGCTTCTTCACGATCTTGGTTTTGACCCCGCAAAGATATTTGAGGCGCATTTGTTAGTCTTAGAAGATAGGGTTTTAATTGAGGATATCATTCAGCAGATTAAAACTAAAAAAATAAATGTTGAATATGCTTTTTCACAAAGCATAAAGAAATATGTCGAGACGCTTCTTAGGCTAGACGATGAATATTTGAGGGAAAGAGTTATAGACATAGAAGACGTTTCACGCAGAGTATTAAGAAAACTTTTAAACAAAGAGGGAGTTAACTTACATGACTTAAAAGAGAAAGTTATTATTGTTGCGCACGATCTTCCCCCTTCCCAGGCAGCTACATTACCGAAGGAAAATATTTTAGGTTTTGTCACAGATGTAGGCGGCAGAACCTCTCATACTGCGATTATCGCGCGTAGTTTAGGCATCCCCGCAGTTGTTGGAGTAGAGGTAGCAACGCAGAATATAAGGTCTCAAGATAAAATAATAATCGATGGTTCGGAGGGGATAGTTTTAGTAAATCCTACTGAAAAAGTTTTAAAAGATTACCACCGTAAATTAATTAAGACAGCTAAAGATATAAAAGTAGCACATATTTCAAAAGTAAAAGCCGTCACGAAAGATAAAAAAGAAGTAATTGTATCTGCTAACATTGAGCTTCCGGAAGAACTACCTTTGATTGAAGAATATGGAGCAGAAGGCATTGGGCTCTACCGCACCGAATATATATTTTTAGGCAGGCACGATCTGCCTTCTGAAGAAGAGCAATACAAAGCATATTTAAATGTAGCAAAAAAAATTAAACCTTATTCAGCAATTATCAGGACAATAGATATAGGCGGTGATAAATTCGTTTCTCAACCACAGATGCCTACGCAGATGAGTTCTTTTTTGGGTTGGCGCGCTATTAGATTTTGTTTGGCTCGGCCAGATATCTTTAAAACGCAGCTACGGGCAATTTTATGTGCGTCGAGCGAAGGAAATATTAAATTAATGTTTCCGATGATTTCCGGGATAGAGGAATTGCGAGCCGCAAAAAAAATATTGGAGGAGTGTAAAATAGAGTTAAAAAAAGAAGGCAAGTCTTTCGATGATAAAATATCTATAGGGACAATGATAGAAGTCCCTTCAGCAGCATTGACCGCAGATACGTTAGCGAAGGAATGTGATTTTTTTAGCATAGGGACCAATGATTTGATTCAATATTCCTTGGCTATAGATAGGGCAAACGAAAAAGTTGCTTATCTTTATGAACCTGCGCATCCGGCGGTACTGCGATTAATAAAAAGTGTTATCGATATCGCCCACGGCAATAATATTTGGGTGGGCATGTGCGGAGAAATGTCTGGAGAGCCTCTTTTCGCTTTCTTAATTTTAGGGCTACAATTAGACGAATTCAGTATGCCTCCTCCGCGTGTTTCAAAGATAAAAGAATTAATAAGGAATGTAAGTTTTGAAGAGGCAAGGATAGTAGCAGAGCACGCCCTAAAACTTGATACGGCTAAAGAAGTAGAAAAGTATCTTCAAGAAGAATTAAGGCGGATTTTAGGCAATGATTTTGATCGGATTTTATTGGTGTAGCTTATATAGGAAGTTACATAAATCTTAACAAGCAATATCTATGCGTGTATTAATTCTTGCCGCTGGTTACGGAACGAGATTATATCCTTTAACGCTAAACTTGCCAAAATCACTTGTTCCTATAGGGAATAAACCATTGATGAATTTTTTGATAGAGAAAATAAATGATTTGGAGAAAAATTTTTCCATAGAGGAGATGATCGTTGTTTCTAATAATAAATTCTATAATGATTTTTTGGACTGGAAAAAACGCTATCAAGTAAATGCAAAAATTGTCAACGACGGCTCAAATTCTCCCCAAGACCGTCTGGGCGCAGTAAAGGATATCAAGTTTGCCATAGGCGGTAGAAAGGATGACTGGCTTATTTTAGGCGGCGATAATCTTTTTGAAGACAACCTAAAAAAATTTATAGATTTTTCTCTTAAGAAAAAATTTTATCCTTGTGTGGGTTTATACGATGTTAAAGAGAAAAAACTTGCTTCTCGTTACGGCGTAGTAAAAGTTGATTCGCAAAAGAAAATAATAGAACTGGTAGAAAAGCCAAAAAAACCATTATCTGCGCTAGCAGCAACATGTATTTATTTTTTTCCGCAGGATTCTTTAAAATTTTTAGATATGTTTCTTTCTATGGAACATAGTCCAGATGCCGCAGGCGAATATATAAGTTGGCTAGTTACTCAAACAAAGGTTTTTGGATATACCTTGAAAGGTAATTGGATAGATATCGGCCAACGGGATTCTTTAGTACAAGCAGAAAAGGACTGTCAAATGAGACCATAATCCTTGATAGATTTACCAAGGATTATCTGGTCGAATTTGACCCCACACCCAGATAACTCGGTGTGGTGAGTAAGCTCAATAAAAAATAGGATAGTAAACCCCATAACGTAAGGTGGTAGAATGAACTGCTGGGTGTGGGGTCAATTCGCAGACGCCCTTACGGGCTACGACTTATGTTCGCCGTAGCTCCATAAATCGTCTGCTCATTGAGGGAGGCATAATGAAATTAAATAAACTAAGGGAAAAAATAGATTTCATTGATAATGGCATTTTATCTTTGTTAAACCAAAGGGCTAAGGAGGTGATAGAGGTTAACAAGTTAAAGAAGAGAAATAATATTGATACATATTCGCCAAAGCGGGAAGAGGATATATTAAATCGTCTTAAGAAAATGAATAAAGGCCCTCTTGGCCTAGAAAATATAGAGGTAATTTTTAGGGAGATTTTTTCGATTTACCGCTCTTTAAATGGCGTGTTGCAAGTCGTTTATTTAGGGCCCCAAGGTACTTTTACTCATTTGGCAGCGATGAAGAAATTTGGTAAAGGTTCAAAGTATATTCCTGCTGAAAGCATAAGCGAAGTATTCGATAAAGTAGAAAAAGAAGAAGTAAACTACGGAGTAGTTCCTATAGAAAATTCTATCGAAGGAGTTGTTAGCTACACTGTGGATATGTTTTTTGATTCGCAACTAAAAATATGTTCTGAAATAACCATGAATATTTCACATGTTCTTTTGGGGACATCCCTAAAGAAAATAAAGCGGATATATTCTAAGTCAGAAGTTTTTGCCCAATGTCGAAAGTGGATTTCTCGTTATCTCACAGGAGTAGAACTTGTTTCGACTTCTTCTACCGCCAAAGCTGCTGTTGTTGCAAAAAAAGATCGGTATGGGGCTTGTATAGGCAATAAAATTCTGGCTGAGCTTTATGGTCTTAAAATACTTGCTTCTTCTATCGAAGATTCTTCCTCAAATATAACGAGATTTTTAATTATTGGTAAAAATGATAGTGGTTCTTCCGGAAGCGATAAAACCTCTCTTTTATGTTCGGTTAAGGATAGGGTTGGGGCTTTGTATGATGTTCTTTTACCTTTCAAAAAATACAGGATAAATTTGACTAAAATAGAGTCAAGGCCGTCTAAGAAAAAGCCGTGGGAGTATTACTTTTTTATAGATTTTGAGGGCCACAGAGATTCCCTGAAGGTACAAAAGGCCCTTAGGTGTCTCGCTAAGGAATGCATTTTTGTTAAAATTCTTGGTTCTTACCCTAAGGAAAGCTGATTTAAACACAGATAGTCACAGATGCAGACCACAGATAATCACAGATGTTAAAATAGTCAATCGTTTATCGGTTGCGCTACTCGTTTCGTCTATCGTTTATACGGTTGCGTCAAAAAATATTAAAGACGATTAACGTTTGACGTTTACCGTAACGAGCTGCGCAACCGTTCAACGATAGCCGCTTGTTTTTATTATCTGTGCTAATTTGCGGTGTTTATCTTGTGCTCATCTGTGTATAAAAATAATATGAAGTTCAGGAAAGGTTTAGACAAAATAATACCTTACAAACCGGGTAAGCCCATTGAAGAAGTCAAAAGAGCTTTGGGGTTAAAAGAGGTCTATAAACTTGCTTCCAATGAAATTCCCTTTGTGCCTCGCTATATTCGTAGCATAATTTTAAAAGAATTAGAGAATATCAACCGTTATCCTGAGGCAAGCTGTTTTTATTTAAGAAGAGAGCTAGCAAAGAAATTAAATATTAAGGAGGGGCAGCTTGTTTTTGGCAACGGTTCAGATGAGTTGATTACGCTTACCCTAAGAGTTTTTATAGAAGACGGCGATGAAGTCATTGTTGCATATCCTACTTTCTTAATATATGAAATACAGGCAAAAGCTCAAGGTGCAAAAATAATAAAAGTACCATTAAATAATTATCGCTATGATTTAGCAGGAATGGCAAAAAAAATAACTTCTAGAACTAAAGTTATTTTCATCGCTAATCCGGACAACCCCACTGGCACTTATGTAAATGATGAAGAATTATCTTGGTTTCTTAAAAAAATACCACGAAACATTTTTGTTTATTTAGACGAAGCATATTGTGAATTTGCGCCATCTGATTTTCCCAATTCAGACAAATTTCTAAAAACTAGAGGCAATATTTTCTATGTTCGTACTTTTTCCAAAGTATATGGTTTAGCGGGATTGCGTCTGGGCTACGGTGTCACTACACTAGAAACTGCCAATATGCTCAATAGGATTCGAGAACCTTTTAATATTAACCGCTTTGCGCAGGTGGCGGCATTGGCAGCATTAAAGAATAAAACCTTTCTTAAAAAAACAATTCTGTATATCCAGAAAGAAAAAATATATTTATATAAAGAATTGGAAAAGTTAAAAATCTCTTTTATAAAAAGCGCTACGAATTTTATATTGATTGATTTTAAGAACGAAACAGCAAGTCTCTGCAGTTATTTTTTAAATAACGGTGTTATCGTGAGGGATCTCGAAGGTTGGGGATTGAAGAATTTCCTTCGAGCAACCGTAGGTTTGCATAAAGAGAACAAAAAATTTATAGACTGCTTTGGTAATTATTTAAGGTCAAATGAGACTTGCAAATTTTCAAGCTATGCGCGAAGAAAAATTGCTTAGTCCAACAGGACACCCTGCTGGGTAGTCGTAATTTGACCCCACACCCAGACAGGGTGATGGACAAAAGCGGAAGTGATATCTATTAAATAATAAATAAACCGCACATATCAACTAGTCAACATATCGCTGGGTGTGGGGTTCAATTCGCGCAAACAACTTATGTTCGCTAAATAAGCTCTATAAGTTGTGCGTTCATTGAAGGGGGTAAAAGATGATCGTTGTATTTAAAAAAGGGGCCACCCAGCAAGAAATTGACCATGTTATTGAAAGGGTGGAAAAACTAGGATTAAAGGCAATGGTTTCTCGCGGGACCGAGCGTACAATTGTGGGCGTTATAGGTTCCGAAGATACTATACGCATGTATCCGCTAGAAGTTTTTCCGGGCGTAGAAAAAGTTATGCCGGTTCTTGCCCCCTATAAGTTGGTATCGAGAGAATTTAAAAGAGAAAGCAGTGTTATTAAAATAAAAGACGGAGTAGAAATCGGCGGAAAAAAAATTATAGTTGTGGCTGGGCCATGTTCCATTGAGTCGCCAGAGCTTTTAAGAGAAGTTGCGGTAAAAGTTAAGGAAGCAGGAGCATTAATTCTAAGAGGCGGAGCATTTAAACCGCGTACTTCTCCTTATACTTTTCAAGGGTTAGGAGAAGAGGGCTTAAAAATTTTAAAAGATGTTTCAACAGAATTAAACATTTCAACTGTAACAGAAGTTATGGATACCAGAGATGTCGAATTAGTAGCAAAATACACTGATATTTTACAGATTGGCGCAAGGAATATGCAAAATTTTAATCTTTTAAAAGAAGTGGGCCAGACTAGAAAACCGGTTATTTTAAAAAGAGGCCTTAGCGCCACCATAAAAGAACTCTTGATGAGCGCAGAATATATATTGGCAGCAGGAAATTTTAATGTAATTTTATGTGAAAGAGGCATAAGGACGTTCGAAGATTTTACTCGCAATACCCTAGATTTAAGCGCGGTTGGCGCAGTCAAGCAGCTTTCTCATCTGCCTATTATCGTGGATCCTTCGCATGCCACAGGAAAATGGGGGTTAGTTTCGCCTTTAAGTAAGGCTGCTATCGCTTGTGGCGCAGATGGGCTTTTAATTGAAGTCCATCCAAAGCCGGAAGAAGCTTTAAGTGACGGCCCGCAACAACTTGTTCCAGAGAACTTTTCTGTATTAATGAAGGAGCTAAAACATATTGCATTGGCTATTGGCAGAAGTCTATGAGCTTGATAAAAAAAATAGCAATATTAGGCGTAGGTTTTATGGGTGGTTCGTTAGCCTTGGGGCTACGCAAAATTTTTCCAAAAGCCCGTATTTACGGTTATGCTAGAAGCAGGTCTTCCTATGAGAAACTTTCTAGGCTAAATATCCTTTCCGGTGTTGAACAAGACCTAAGAAAAGTTATTGAAAATAGCGATATTGTGGTTTTAGCTTTTCCTGTATACGTAATTGTTGATTACTTCAAAAGAATCTCCCCTTTCTTAAAAAAAGGTGCAATAGTTTTTGATGTCGGCAGTAGCAAGGCATTGATAGAAAAATCCGCGCGCAGGTATTTGCCTAAGAACGTTTATTTTATAGGTTGTCATCCTCTATGCGGTAGCGATAAAAGCGGTGCCGAGTTTTCTAAAACCGACCTCTACAAAGATGCTCTTTGCTTAATTACTTCATCCCCTTCAAATAATGCTATAAAGGTCGTAAAAGATATATGGGAGAGACTAGGTTCAAAAGTAGTATTCGTATCCGCATCTCGTCATGATAAAATCCTTTCTTCTATCTCGCACTTAAACCATATTATTTCTTTCTCTATCACTAACAGTATTCTCGATAGCTATCTAAATTTTGCCTCTCCAAGTTTAAAGGATATGACTAGAATTTCTAATTCACCGTCTTTTGTTTGGGCTGATATTTTCCTTTCTAACAAGAAAAATATTTTGAAAGATATAAAAAGATTTACTAGAATTTTAAGGAAGTTTGAAAAACTTATAGCTCAAGGTAAAAAAGAACAGATAATCAAATTGATTGAAAAAGCGAATAAAAAGCAAAAAAGCTTAACTAATCAGCAATAGATAATATATGATTATTGCCATCGATGGTCCTGCTGGTTCAGGCAAAACTACCATCGCAAAACTTTTAGCAAATAAATTCGATATTTCTTACCTGGATACGGGTGCTACCTACCGTGCCTTAACCTTTAAAGCTTTGGAGAGCAAAGTAGACTTAAAAGACGAATTTACTTTGCGAAATTTGGCAAAAAGTTTGGATTTAAGGCTAGAGGGAAAGGCTGTGTATCTTGAAGGGGAAGATGTAAGTGAGAAAATTAGGACACCCCTGATAGACAAAAATATTTCTTTGATTGTTTCTTATCCTAAAGTGAGAGAGGTGATGGTCGATTTGCAAAGAAAAATTGCTAAAGGCCATGACTATGTTGTAGAAGGAAGAGACATAACTACAGTAGTGTTTCCCAAAGCAGAGTTTAAATTTTATCTTGATGCCGAAGCCAAAGTACGTTCGCAAAGAAGATTCAACGAATTGGAAGCCAAAGGTATAGCGGTTGATTTTAGCGAGGTTGATGATGATTTAAATAAAAGAGACGAAGCAGACAAGAACAGAAAAGTTGGTGCTTTGACTCGAGCGTCAGATGCTATATATATTGATACCACCAAACTTAGCATCAGACAAGTAGTAGAGTTAATCTTTAGCCACATAACTAAAGAAAATAGATAAGATGCAGAGCATAGAAAAGATAAGAAATTTTTGTATTATTGCGCACATAGACCATGGCAAATCTACTTTAGCCGATAGATTTTTAGAGATAACAGACGCGGTAGATAAACGTAAGTTCTGCGACCAAATGCTTGACAGCATGGACTTAGAAAGAGAAAGAGGCATAACTATAAAGGCAAAGGCGGTGCGGTTGAAATTTAATTATAATGGCCAAGATTATATTTTAAATCTAATAGATACGCCCGGGCACGTAGATTTTACCTATGAGGTAGCAAAGTCGCTTAAGGCATGCGAAGGGGCCATACTTTTAGTCGATGCTTCCCAGGGGGTGGAGGCACAAACAGTAGCTAATTTTTATTTGGCGCTAGAGGCCAATCTAAAGATTATTCCCGTGGTTAATAAAATAGACCTTCCCAATGCGGATGTCGAACGGACCCTGGGGCAGCTAGAGGATATCTTTGGTTTTAAAAGGCAGGAAATATCTTTAGTGTCAGCTAAGGATGGCAGTGGAGCTAGTGAGGTATTAAAACGAGTTATAGAGGAGATTCCTCAACCAGGAGGAGACACCGAAGCCCCGTTAAAAGCTGTTCTTTTTGATTCTACCTTTGATAACTATAAAGGCGCTATTTTGTTTTTAAGGGTTTTTGATGGAAGGATTTGTGCAGATGATAACATTTTATTGATGCAGCAGAAAAAAAACTATAAAGTAGAAGAGGTGGGAATATTCTTGCCTAGAATGGAAAAGAAAGATTGTATTTCATCGGGAGAAGTTGGTTATCTTTGCTGTAGCATACGTGATCCTCACGAGGTAGATATGGGTGACACCGTTACTTCGCCAAAGAATCCCACATCTATGCCATTCGAGGGCTATAAGAAAATACCCCCGATGGTTTTTTGTGGGATATTTCCTTGTACACCGCAGAGTTATCCGTTGCTACGAGAAGCTATAGAGAAATTGAGGTTGTCCGATTCTTCTTTTATATATGAACCAGATAATTTAGGCAGTTTAGGCTATGGCTTTAGATGTGGTTTCCTGGGGTTGTTACATATTGAGATTGTTCAGGAACGGCTTGAAAGGGAATACAACTTAGATTTGATTCTTACCTCGCCCAGCGTCATGTATAGAGTTCAAAAAAATACTGGCGAAAACATAGATATACAGAGCCCACATCAACTTCCAGACCCCTCGGCAATTGCCCAAGTATACGAGCCATTTGTGAAAGCAACTATTATTGTTCCTGTGGACGGAATGGAGTCCATATGCGAACTAGCGAAATCGCGCAGAGGAACATTCATTAAAATGGACTATCTGGGTAAAGACAGACTGAGCATAGTATTTGAATTACCCTTGGCCGAGATTATTATAGACTTTTATGACAAAATAAAATCTCTTACAAAAGGCTATGCCTCGCTAGATTATGAATTTATCGATTACAGAAAGACAGAAATTGTCAAAATTGATATTCTATTTAACCGCAAACAGGTTGAGGCTTTTTCTCTATTAGTGCATAAAGAAAAAGTTGAGGCTAAGGCAAGGAGTGTGGTTGAAAAGCTTAAAGAGTTGATACCGCGTCAGATGTTTGAAATAAGTATTCAGGCAGCCATAGGCGCTAAAGTTATTGCTTCCGAGCGTGTATCGGCACTGCGAAAGAATGTTACAGCGAAGTGCTACGGAGGAGATATCACACGTAAAAGAAAACTGTGGGAAAGGCAGAAAGAAGGTAAAAAGAAATTAAAACAAATGGGTAATATCGATGTTCCCAAAGAGGCATTTTTGGAAGTACTTAAGATGTAAGATACCCAAGATTGCCACCAATAAGATAGTTTAGTATAGTAAATACTCGAATAATTTAAAAAGGATAAGTGTGGAAAAAATGGAAAAAGTGATTATAAAAAAAGAAGTTCCCAGATTTTCTGTGGTAGATTTTAAAGACTTTGTTTCACTTATTTTAAGGCTCAAGAATGATACGGATAACCCTATATACAAAAATATTTCCGAAGGCAGCCAGATATTTATATCTAATTTTAACGAAAAAGATGGCGTTGACAAAAAAATAAAAAGATGCATATGTTCCGACTTTAATAAAATAATTAGAAACTATGAACTGTATAATCAACTGAGCGTATTTTATGGCAAACATAAACTCGATTCTAAACTTAGCGAAGAAACAAAAGAATACGCCAGCAGCTTAGAATGTTTAGGTAAGCCATTTGTTGGTTTAAAGAGTAGCGAAAAAGTAAAAATAGAATGGTTAAACTTATACACACTTGTAGATTTGTTTGCGGATGGAATATATAATATTAGAAGAAAGGGGACTATACATGCTTGGGGTGAAGCTTTGGTTGTTGCGGGGGCGTTAGTTATTTTTGTAAGGACGTTCTTTTTCCAAATATATAAAATTCCCACCTCTTCCATGGTGCCTACGCTTATGCCGGGTGATAAAATATTTGTAAGCAAGTTAACCTATGGGCCAAAAGTGCCTTTTACGCGATTACGTTTACCAGGATTTGAAAAACCACAGAGTGGAGAAATAGTCGTCTTTGTGCCCCCGCATGAGAGAAATAAGTTTTACATAAAAAGATTGATCGGATTACCAAGAGATCATATCCTTATAAAAGATGGTAATCTCTATATAAACGGGAAAAAAGTAGTTGATCCCCGCATTGCGAAGAATCAATATTATAATGACGGTACTTACGCTAAAGAAAGTAAAGAGATAGCTGTCGCAGAGGGTAAATATTTTTTCCTTGGCGATAACAGTATCCAGTCGCTGGATAGTCGCTTTTGGGGATTTGTAGATGAAAGCGATATTGTCGGAAAAGCAATCTTTATCTGGTGGCCCCCAAAAAGAATAGCGATGGTAGAATGACAGGTATAAAATGCAATTTGCTTACTATCTGTCGACCAACAGATAAAACAGGTAAAGTCATAGTCAAAAATTGTATAAATACTTTTATTGTGTTATAATATTTGTTATAAAACATTACAGCCCTTAACGCCAAGTATAAAATATGAGTTTCGCTGATAAGGTAACGATTTTACGAATACTGCTAATACCAATTTTTGTTTCTTTTCTTTTTTACTTTGACGAGAAACATCTATATTTGCGATATGTACTCTTGGGAGTGTTTGGGCTCGCGGTATTAACAGATTATTTTGATGGTTTAGTCGCAAGAATAAAAAAAGAAAAGTCAGAAATTGGCCAAGTAATAGACCCCCTAGCAGACAAACTACTACTTTTAACTGCCTTCATTGCCTTGTATGCTTTGCGCAAAAGCCTGCCTTTAAGTTCAAATATTCCCTTGTGGGTAGTGCTTATTATTGTAAGCCGTGACCTTATTATTCTTTTGGGGGTAATGATACTTTATTTTCTTAAGATAGAAGTGCCCATTGCTCCTTCTATGTGGGGAAAACTTACTACATTTTTTCAAATGCTTACAGTGTTATGGGTTATTATGGATGTTCCTTTTTCGGTAGGTATACTCGGTTATAAAAATATACCTTTTTCCGCGGTCATCTGGACTGTCGCGGTTATTTTTACCTTAATTTCCGGAGCCGGATATTTTACAAGAGGGATAAAGTCAATAAACGCTAAGCTCAATTCCTCGCATAAATAATTTCTTTTAATAATTTTTTAAAATGAATGTTATTGGTTTTTTGATTTTTAGCTACCTACTAGGCAGCATTCCTTTTGGTTTAATTATTTCCTATTCAGTAAAAAAGATAGACATCAGACAATTTGGTTCCGGTAATATCGGAGCTACAAACGTCGTCAGGGCGGTAGGTAAGAAATGGGGGATCATAGTTTTTATACTTGATTTTCTGAAAGGTTTTTCCCCTCCCCTCTTAGCTAAATATTTTCTAAATCAACCCAGTAATTTTATTTATATTTTAGTCGCACTTTTTGCTGTTTGCGGCCATGTCTGGACAATTTTTTTAAGATTCAAAGGCGGTAAGGGTGTCGCCACAGGCTTGGGTTCGCTATGCGGTCTGAGTATTATTTTCCCAAAGCTTTGGCCAGTGCTAATTTTTTCTTTATGTGTTTGGTTAATATTTTTCTTTATTTTTAGGTATGTATCATTAGCCTCTATTTTACTGGGCATTTCTTTCGTTGTTTTCTCATTTACTTTTTCTTTACCGAAAGAAATAAAATTGTTTTCATTTTTTCTGTGTTTATTCATTATATTTAGGCATACAAAGAACATAAAGAATCTCTTTGCCAAAAAAGAACACCGTTTCTAATGCGTTTGACACCGCCAGAGCCAGAGAGTATAATTCAAATAAAACCCAGACTTATGTTCGCCAATAGACTACCATAAGTTATCTGCTTCCGCCAAAATCAAAGATTTTGGCGAGATCTCGCCATTCGCCTAAGGCGAATGGCGGACATTAAAGGAGGTCACCATGACTAAAGATAAAAACATTATGGAGAGTAAACGAAAAACTTTAGAATTAGCTCTTTCCCAGATAGAGAAACAGTTTGGCAAAGGTGCGATAATGCGCCTTGGGGAAGGAACTAAACTCGACGTAGAGGCTATTCCTACTGGTATAATTTCTTTAGATAAAGCTTTGGGGGTTGGGGGGATACCTCGCGGAAGGGTAATCGAAATTTTTGGCCCAGAAGCCTCAGGTAAAACTACGCTTACCCTCAGTATTATTGCTCAAGCGCAAATTACAGGAGGAATAACCGCATTTATTGATGTTGAGCACGCTTTTGACCCTGCATACGCTAAGATAATCGGAGTAAACTTGGAGGATTTTTTAATCTCTCAACCGGATACTGGCGAACAGGCTTTAGAAATAGTTGAGACGCTGGTGCGTTCCAATGCCGTTGATTTAGTCGTCATAGATTCAGTGGCAGCGTTGGTCCCGCGTGCAGAGTTAGAGGGTGAGATGGGTGAGGTGCAGATTGCTCTGCAAGCACGGCTAATGAGCCAAGCTCTTAGAAAATTGACCGCAGCGATAAGCAAATCTAAAACCTGCGTGGTATTTATTAACCAATTGAGAGAAAAAATAGGTGTGATGTATGGTTCACCGGAGATTACCCCCGGAGGCAGAGCGTTAAAGTTTTACTCTTCGGTGCGCATAGATTTGCGAAAAATTGCCACAATTACAAACGGCGAAGAAGTAGTAGGTGCAAGGATTAGAGCAAAGATAGTCAAAAACAAAGTAGCTGCGCCTTTTAAAGAAGCAATTTTTGAAATTATGCATAGTGAGGGTGTTTCGAAGGTAGGCGCGTTAATCGATGCAGCAATGGAGTGTGAGTTGATAAAAAAAGCAGGGAGTTGGTTCTCCTATAAAGACAAAAATCTTTCTCAGGGTAAGGAGCAATTAAGAGACATTCTCAAACAAAATGAGCCTTTGAAGAAAGAAATAGAGGAAGAGCTTAAAAAAATAATTTACCCTCTGGGTAACCAGGAAGAAAAATAAAAAATAAGGTTTACGAATAAGGTGAAAGCTATGTTGTCAAGAAAAGCTACATGTAAAATAGCAGAAAAGGTAATATCGCTGGTGATAACATCGCTATTCTTTTCTCTTTGTGCTCATTCGCAAAACCTTAACGATTTAGAAAGCTCTATCATCAAAGTTGCTTCTGACGTAGGTAAATCCGTTGTTTCGATAAGTAGCGTGGCAAAAGAGAGAGTAAGAAGGCAGTTCCATCGAGTTCCCTTCGGAGAATCTGAAGGCGAGCCGCTTAACAGATTTTTTGAAGAATTTTTTGGAAATTACCCAGATATGGAATTAAAACGCATGGGTTTAGGTAGCGGAGTCATCATTGATAAGAGTGGTTATATACTTACTAACGAGCACGTTGTTAGTGAGGCAACCCAAATTAAGGTAAAACTATCCGACGGCAGAGAGTTTGACGCAGAAGTTAAAGGAGTAGATACGCGTAGCGACCTCGCAGTGATAAAAATTAACGCTTCTGATTTACCTGTGGCAAGACTTGGCAAGTCAGATAATCTTAAAATCGGCCAGTGGGCAGTGGCTATAGGAAATCCTTTTGGTTTTGCCATAGAAAATTCCGAACCTACCGTGACCGTAGGAGTAATAAGCGCCCTGCATCGTTACGTTCCTGCTTTGGGCAGAAGAGAGAGAAGCTACGACGAGCTTATTCAAACCGATGCAGCAATTAATCCAGGCAATAGCGGTGGCCCGCTGGTAGACCTAAACGGTGAGGTTATAGGAATAAATACTGCCATTATTACAACTTCAGGCGGGTATCAAGGCTTAGGTTTTGCTATCTCAGTGGATAAAGCAAAAAAAATTTTAAATAAACTAATAAAAGGAGAAAAAATTGTTTATGGCTGGCTAGGAGTAAGCGTACAGGATTTAAACGATGATTTACGCAATTATTTTGGCACAAAAGAAGACGAGGGAGTAATTATCGTTAAGGTTTACCCGGATTCTCCGGCGCAAAAGAGCAATCTGCGAGAAGGGGATCTTATCTTAAGCTTTAATAACCAGCCTATTAAGAAAACAAAAGATGTGGTCAACTTGGTATCTTCATCAGAAGCAGAAAAGACTTACCCAGTTAAGATTATTCGTGAAGGCAAAGAACTTATTTTAGATATAAAGATAACGAGCAGACCAGAAGATGTAGAAAAATTAGAGCAAGCCGGTGTAGAAGTAGGTAAAGCTATCTTTAGAGGTATGGCAGTTGCGGATATTTCATCTTTGTATAAGCAAAGATTCAGGATTAAAGAAAGTGTAGGCGTTGTTGTTGTGCATATTGAAGAAGGCTCTGCTGCCGCCAAAAGCGATATCTCTGTAGGAGATTTGATTATAAAAGTAAACGGTAAAGATATTAACAACAAGGAAGAATTTATTTCTGTTGTTTCCAAGATAAAGGGAAGCTGGCTGTTGAAGACAAAGAGAGGATTTTTCGTCGTTAAAGAAAAATAATCTAACGCGAATTCACGCTAATCCCCGCCTTGCCCACAGCTTCGCCGTGAGGCGAGCCGGCGAGGCAGGCAACGCAAATGGTCGCGAATGAATTCATTCGCGTAAATTAGCGTTAGATTCGCGTAAATTAGCGTTTTAATGGAAAATTATAATAAGGCGCTTAATTATTCTTTTCTTCTTCTTAAATATAGGCCTCGCAGCTATGCGGAGATAAAAAGCCACTTGAAACAAAAGGGTTATTCTCCTGCCATAACAGATAAGGTAATAGCATATTTAAGTGAAAATAATTATATTAACGATGAAGAATTCTTACGAATATATATAGCTTCATCTTTAGCCAAGGGGTGGGGCAGAAGAAGAATAGATTTAGCTCTTAAGCGATTTGGTATCGGCGAGCATTTACGCGAAGAAGCCTTAAAGGATAGAGAAATCTATTGCGATAAGCTTCGAGAAATTATAGAGCGCAAATTACGCCGATATAGTGGTACTAAAAACGCATATCAGAAAATAGTGCGTTATCTCGCCTCTCGCGGGTTTGACTACGAAGATATTTTTAAAGAGTTAGATAATTTAGGCATAGAGCGTTTTGGCGTAAAAGCAGAACCCCAAGAGCAGAAAAACGATGAAAACTAATGAACTGCGAAAAAAATTCTTAGAGTACTTTCAGGGGAAAGGGCATAAGATTTTTCTTTCGGATAGTTTAGTTCCTGATGATTCGACAGTACTTTTTACCTCTGCAGGAATGAACCAGTTTAAGCCCTATTTTTTGGGAGAAAGGAAGGATGTAAAGAGTGCTACCTCGTGTCAGAAGTGCTTGCGTACAGCTGATTTAGAAAAGGTTGGGCAAACTAGCTATCACCACACCTTTTTTGAGATGTTAGGAAATTTTTCTTTTGGAGATTATTTTAAGAAAGAAGCAATAGAATTTGCCTGGGGATTTGTTACTAAAAATCTAAATATGGAGAGCAAAAAATTGTGGGTTTCTGTATATAACCAAGACGAAGAAGCTTACAAAATATGGAAGGAGCATATCGGCATAGCAAAGGAAAGGATTGTTAAACTAGGCGAAGATAGTAATTTCTGGCCTGTTAATGCCCCTAGGCTTGGGCCGAACGGCCCCTGCGGGCCTTGTTCAGAAATTTTCTTTGATAAAGGAGAGAGAATAGGTTGTGGTAAAGAAAATTGTAGTCCCGCCTGTGATTGCGGTCGATTTGTTGAATTTTGGAATTTAGTTTTTACTCAGTTTAATCGTGTGGCGGAAAATAAACTAGAGCCTTTACCTCAAAAAAATATCGATACAGGAATGGGGTTAGAACGTATGGCTGCAGTGTTACAAGGAAAAGATTCTAACTTTGAAATAGATATTTTACAGCCAGTAGTAGCCTCAGTAAAAGAATTATTGCGAGCCACGAGCAAAGATTTGCAAACCACAAGCTTAATTAATGCTATTGTTGACCATTCACGGGCAGTAACATTCGCTATTTGTGACGGGGTATATCCTTCAAACGAAGAGAGAGGTTATGTAGTAAGAAAAATTATTAGAAAGGCCCTAAGTAACGCAAATCTTATTGGCTATAAAAGACCATTTATCTATAAATTAGTAACTTTATTTGCCGAACTTATGCTCGAACCATATCCGGATATAAGCGCAAAAAGAGATAACATTATAGAAACTATAAGGGCAGAGGAGGAAAAATTTATACCTATTTTAGAGCAAGTCGATGAGTATATTGCAAGCAAGAAAAAAATAGAGGCACAGGAATTATTTTATCTATATGACACCAAGGGTTTTCCCTTAGAGGCAATTGAATTAAGTGCACAAAAGTATGGCACTTTTTTATCTTTAGAGGGTTTTGATAGGTTACTTAAAGAACAACAGGAACGTTCCCGAAAAAAAAGTATGTTTGATGCAGATATATTCAAAAAAGGAGAAATTGACTTTAAGGAAAAAAGTGAATTTATAGGTTACGATTATTTAGAGAGCGACTGTAACTTGCTTCGCCTGATTAACAGCTTAAAGCGCGACGTTGATTCTTTGGACGAAGGAGAGGAAGGCATAGTGATTCTTGATAAAACACCATTTTATGCAGAAAGCGGAGGCCAGCTTTACGATAAAGGTTATATTAAAGCAGTAGCCGGAGAATTTGCCGTTACAGAGGTATTTAAAATAAACGATGCGATTATTCATCGGGGTAAAGTGGTTAAGGGAAATATTGCAATCGGAAGGGCTTGCGGTTATGTAGACAAAGTTAGGCGTACGGCTCTTGCACGCGCGCACACCGCGACGCATTTGCTTCAAGCTGCGTTAAGAAAATTATTAGGAACGCACGTAGCGCAGCAGGGTTCTTTTGTTGACGTAGATAGGTTAAGATTTGACTTTACGCATCCTAAAGCGCTTAGCGATAACGAGATAGAGAATATAGAGAATATCGTCAACGAATTTATTTTTAAAGGTGATAACGTCGCAAAAAGGATACTTTCATACGAAGAGGCAAAGAAAGAAGGCGCACTTGCATTTTTTAAAGACAAATACGCCGATACGGTAAGGGTTATTTCAGTATCTGATTACAGCAAAGAATTATGCGCAGGCACTCATCTTGATAGCACTTGTGAAATAGGCACTTTTATTATCGTTTCGGAATCATCTATAAGCAGTGGGATTAGGAGGATAGAAGCAGTGGTTGGTGAAAGAGCGTATAAAGAGATACGTCTACTTAAAAAAGAATTAAGTAGCAGTGCAGCTTTACTTAAATGTTCAGTATTAGATTTATCCGCTACGATTGAGAAATTGCAGAACGACTTAAAGAGGCAGAAAGAACGCAGCGAACAATTTGAGAAAGAGACTGTTTCTTTACAATCGAAAGATATTTTGCAGTCAAAAAAAGAAACACAGGGTATAAGCTTTTTGGTATATACATTTAAAAATAAAGAATTTCCAATTCTTTTATATCTTTGTGATTTGTTGAGAAAACAGATGAGTTTTTTATTTATTTTTTTCGTATCCTCAAATGCGCAAAATGATATTTTTGTCTGCTCTGTAACCGAAGATCTTGTCAAAAAAGGAATTACCGCCGCCAAATTCGTTTCTTTCTCTCAGGATGATTTATCTTTAAAGGGCGGTGGCAGAGAAAGTTTGGTTCAGGGTGTAGTGTTTAAGAAAGATAAGGATTTTATAAATAGAGCAGAGAATGCTTTAAATAAATTCTTAAAACAATGAGAATAGTAAGAAATTTAGATAGTTTAGAGAAAGCGATTCTTAAGAAGAGGTTAAGAAAAAATAAGGTAACTGAGCGCGTTACTAAAATAATAAAAGAAGTCAGAGAAAGGGGGGATGACGCTTTAATAGAGTATACAAAGAAATTTGATAAAGTAAAAATTGCTGCGCGGGAATTAAGGGTTAGCGAGTCAGAGGTGAGCGCAGCTTTTAATGAACTAGATTCTTCAATAATCTCTTCGTTTAAACTTGCCATAGACAATGTGACTAAATTTTATAAAAAAGAAGCACTTCCCACCAAAAAAAGAATAAAGGAAATCAATGGTAAAGTTGTAGTTAGCCGGTATATCCCATTAGAAAGAATCGGCGTATATGTCCCCGCAGGGACAGCGCCTTTGGTCTCTACGGTTTATATGTCGGTTATTCCGGCACTCGTTGCCGGAGTTAAAGAAATCGTTTTAGCCTCTCCGCCTCGGCAGGATAAAAGCATTAACCCTTTTATTCTTGCGGTTGCCTCGCTTTTGAAAATAAAAGAAATTTACCGTGTGGGCGGAGCGCAGGCAATAGCTGCGTTTGGCTGCGGAACAAAGACTATTAAGAAAGTGGATAAGATTATTGGCCCAGGCAATGATTTTGTTACTGAAGCTAAACGGCAACTTTTTGGAGAAGTTGATATAGATATGCTTGCTGGGCCTTCGGAAGTGGTGATTTTAGCTTCAAGAGGAGCTAATTTAGATTATATAATTGCCGATTTAGAAGCACAGATGGAGCACCATGGTGGCATAGGTATTGTTGTTACCAATTCTGGCAAAATCATACGAGAGCTAAGGAAGAAAAAAATGAATGGTTTTGTTTTGAAGGTTAACTATTTAGACCAAGCCTGCGAGGTAGTAAATAGAATTGCCCCGGAGCATTTAGAAATTTTTACTAAAAAGCCGGCAACTATATTAAAAAAGATTAGAAACGCGGGAGCAATATTTTTAGGAGAAAATACGCCTACCGCCTTAGGAGATTATACCGCAGGCCCTAGCCATGTTTTGCCTACTGCAGGAACCGCCAGATTTTTTTCTTCTCTTTCTACGAGAGAATTTTTGAAAGAAGTCCATATTATAAGCTATACTAAAAAAGCATTGCAGGAAGAAGCAGCTGTTTTAGAAAAGATTGCGTCATTAGAGGGAATGACTAAGCATATAGAAAGCGTGAAGAAGAGGCTTACGAGTTAGTTTTAAGCTGTAAGCCGTAAGCTATAAGTTAATGAAAGGAGAAAAAAATGGGTAAAGCTATTACAGTAAGAAAGGCAGTTGTAACGAGAAAGACAAATGAAACAGATATTACAGTAAAATTAAATATCGACGGTACAGGTAAAGCTAAAATAAATACAGGCATAGGTATGCTAGATCATATGTTAGAACTATTTACTTTTCACGGGTACTTTGATTTAGAGATTAGTGGTAAAGGCGATTTAAAGGTAGATTTACATCATACCAATGAAGATGTTGGTATAGTATTAGGAGAAGCATTTAAGAAGGCCTTGGGGGATAAAAAGGGTATAGAGAGAAGTAGCCCCTATTCTTGGCCGATGGAAGACGTAGTCGCTAACGTGGCAGTGGATATTAGTGGTAGAGGTTTCTTTAGCAATATAGCAATAGAACCTCACTTGGTAGGAAGATCTAGAATTTCAGAGGAAAAAGGATATACCTTGGCTCATGCGAATCATTTTTTTGAAGCATTTGCAAAAAGAATGGGGATGAATTTAAGTATAAGAATTTCTAGCACGAATTCAGATTTACATACAAATTTGGAGCCTATCTTCAAGGCGTTAGGCAAAGCCTTGCACCAAGCTACCCAAATTAACCCACGTAGAAAAGGAATTCCTTCGACAAAGGGAGTAATAGACTGAGGCACAGATGAGCACAGATAGACACCGCAGATGAACACAGATTTATTTTTATCTGTGATTATCTGTGGTTTTCATCTGTGATAATCTGCGTATAAAAAATGATAGTAATTATCGATTACGGAAT
This sequence comes from Candidatus Omnitrophota bacterium, assembly GCA_030692055.1. The sequence goes on from JAUYCY010000032.1 coordinate 40,219, forward strand.
GGGTAATTTACGTAGTGTTGCGAAGGCAGGAGAATTTTTAGGCAAAGCTATGAAGATAGCGGACTCGCCTGCCACAATAAAAAAAGCCAAGAAAATAATTTTTCCGGGTGTAGGGCATTTTGGCAAGGCAGTGCATGAATTAAAGAAAAGGAAAATTTTTGAACTTTTAAAAGAAAGAATAAAAGAAGGCACACCATTTTTAGGTATTTGTTTAGGTATGCAGCTTTTATTGGAAGAGAGCCAAGAGGCAAAGGGTATAGAGGGATTAGCGGTTATAGAGGGCAAAGTAAAGAAGTTTAGCAGCCAAAGGTTGATTGTTCCGCACATGGGGTGGAACCAAATAAAAATCAAATATCAAAAATCAAATATCAAAAATAAAGAATTATTTAGAGGGATACCAGATGGAAGTTATTTTTATTTCGCGCACTCGTATTATTGTCAGCCAAGAAATAAAAAGGTTATTTTGGCGACAACGGATTACGCAGTTAAATTTGCTTCTGCGCTGCACGAAAATAATATTTGGGCGGTGCAATTTCACCCTGAAAAAAGCCAGAGTCTAGGTCTAAAAGTATTTAAAAACTTCCTCGCTTTATGTTAAACTTTTATTATTTTTAGCTTACAACTTACAGCTTATAGCCATGATAATTATCCCAGCCATTGATTTATATCAAGGAAAAGTGGTTAGGCTAACAAAAGGTGATCCTAGCCAATCAAAAGTCTATAGCGATAACCCCGTAGAGGTAGCAAAAAAGTGGGAGAAAGAAGGAGCAAGGCTTCTTCATTTAGTAGATCTTTCTGCTGCTTTAGGCCAGGGCGAAAATTTAGCTTTTATTAGAAAAGTTATAGAAGCAGTGAAAATAAAAGTAGAAGTAGGCGGCGGTATACGTGATTTTAAAAAAGCAGAGGAATTAATTTCTATGGGTGCAGCAAGGGTAATTATTGGCACAAAGGGATTGGAAGAAGATTTTCTCATAAAGATAATAGAAGTTATTGGCAGTGATAAATTAGCTGTGAGCGTAGATGTTATGGATGGTTTTGTGGCAGTCAAGGGCTGGCAGGAGAAGACCGCGCTTAAGGACAAAAACTTAATAAACCATCTTCAGGCAAAGGGAGTTAAGTGGGTAATCTATACTGACATTTCTCGAGACGGAACTCTCGCGGGAATAAACTTAGAAAACATAAAACAATTTTCAGTATTTAAGGGGCTGAATTTAATTATTTCCGGAGGGGTATCAAACTTAGAGGATGTTAGAAATATAAGAGATAATGCGCCTTTTGTGTGGGGAGTTATAGTAGGTAAGGCAATCTATGAGGGAAAAATAGATTTACCTAAAGCAATTAACCTTGTAAAAAGGCAGCAGTAATACTTTTGATTGGAATACTTATTTTCTGGTTTAAGAATAAAATATTGACAATTTTTGAAAATATGATATAAGAAACATCTATCCATTGAGAGTTTTCGTGCCTTAAGTATTACTTAAATTAGTATATAAAATATGAAAAAGACAAAATTTTTCAATCATGTAGAGCAAAAATGGGTGCTTATTGATGCCAAGGATGAGGTTTTAGGCAGGCTTTCAACTCGTATAGCTAAAATACTACAAGGTAAAACCAAGCCCACCTATAGCCCTAATTTTTTATGCGGCGATAAAGTCGTTGTAATAAATGCAAAGCATATAAAGATAACTGGCAATAAGCTTGAGAATAAGATCTACGATAGATATTCGGGTTATCCCGGAGGTATAAAGGAAATTAATCTTAAGACCCTACAAGAAAAGAATCCCAGCCGCGTTCTCTATAATGCCATAAAAGGAATGCTTCCTAAAACTTTATTGGCCAAACGAATGATTAGGTCTTTAAAGATTTATCCTGAAGATAAACACGCTCAAATTGCGCAAAAACCTATTAAATTAGAGGTATAAAATGACAGAAACAAAGACAATATTTATGACAACAGGCAGAAGGAAAGAAGCGGTAGCAAGAGTAAAATTATTAGCCCAGGGCCAAGGAAAAATTTCTATTAACGGTAAGGATGCTATGGGCTATTTTTCTACCGTTGACCAGAGAATGCAAGTTAAAAGGCCGCTCACCGTTTCTGGGACAGAAGGAAAAGTCGATGTTATTGCTAATGTGCAAGGTGGAGGAATAAGTGGTCAGGCAGGAGCGGTAAGCTTAGGTATTGCTCGTGCTTTAACTGAATGGAATCCAGAATTTAGAGCTATTTTTCGGAAAGAAAATCTTCTTACTCGTGACCCACGTGCTAAGGAACGGAAAAAATACGGCCGCAAAGGTGCCCGCCGCAGGTTCCAGTGGACTAAACGTTAGTCATTGGCATACGTTTTATAACACCCTTTTATTCCGGATTATTATATAAAATAAGGCAAATATCGCCCTGTAAAAGCCTTGACAATTAAAGATAGTTGCGTTAATGTATTCCGAATGAAACCTTCCACCAAGGCGGGCAATTCCGACAAAAAACTTATGTTTGTAAATATGTTCCCTGCCTGTCGGCAGACAGGCATAAGTTGTGTCGTCATTGAAGGAGAGTAAATGTTTAGCCATATTGAAGATATTTTACAGCAGATACAACAAGGCAAATGTGTCATTGTTGTTGATGATGAAAAAAGAGAAAACGAAGGAGATTTGGTAATTGCTGCGCAATCAGCCGCAGCTAGCGCGATAAATTTCATGATTAGGGAAGGCAGAGGCCTTGTTTGCGTTCCGTTGACCAAAGACAGGATTAAAGAGCTAAATTTGGAGCCAATGCATCCAAGGATTCAAGAAGACCCTTTCAAAACGGCTTGGCGAGTTTCTGCAGATGCTGTTTCAGGAATTACTACTGGAATTTCTGCCTTTGACCGCGCAAGGACAATAGAAGTTCTCATTAATCCAAAAAGTACCCCCCAAGATTTAATTAAGCCCGGCCATATTTTTCCTCTTGAAGCAAAAGATGGGGGGGTGCTGGTACGGGCAGGCCATACCGAGGCAGCTGTAGATTTAGCTAGACTCGCTGGTTTATACCCTGCAGGGGTAATATGCGAAATTATTAAAGAAGACGGTTCCATGGCGCGTTTGCCGGACCTAATAGAATTCGCTAAAAAACATAATTTAAAAATCTGTACCATTGCTTCTTTGATTGAATATCGCAGGAAAAAAGAAAAATTGGTAACGCTTATTGAGAAGGTTAATCTACCTACCGATTACGGAAATTTTACGCTTTATCTTTACGAATCGCTTATTGACCACACTGAACATATTGCGATGGTTAAAGGAGAAATAAAAGATAATCCGGTTTTTGTGCGTGTTCATTCCGAATGCCTGACTGGCGATACTTTTTTATCCCGCCGATGTGATTGCGGTAAGCAGCTACATAGCTCTTTAGAAATAATAGGTAACGCCGGCGGTGTTATCCTTTACATGCGCCAGGAAGGTAGAGGCATAGGCTTAGCTAATAAAATAAAAGCATATAGTCTGCAAGAAAAAGGAGCTGATACGGTAGAAGCGAATAAACTTTTAGGTTTTCCTTCTGACCTAAGGGATTACGGTATAGGCGCCCAAATACTTGCAGATTTAGGCGTGAAGAAGATAAAACTTCTTACGAATAATCCAAAGAAAATTATAGGTTTAGAAGGATATGGTTTACAAATTATAGAAAGAGTGCCCATCAAGATAGATTCTTGTTCTGATAACAAAAGTTATTTACAGGCGAAAAAAGAAAAATTAGATCATATTTTGTAAAACACAGATAACCACAGATGAAGACCGCAGATTACCACAGATGATTTATCTGTGCGTATCTGTGATATTCAATCTGTGCTCATCTGTGTAACAGAAGGAGGGCAAATGAAAGAAATAATGGGTAATTATTCAGGAAAAGGTAAGAAAATTGCTATCGTTATTTCTCGTTTTAATGAATTTATCAGCAAGGAGCTTCTTGGCGGCTGTCAAGACACTTTAAGAAAATCAGGCGTTGATGAAAAAGATATTTTAGTCGTCTGGGCCCCAGGCTCTTTTGAAATCCCTCAAGTATTAGGTAAGCTTGATTCTAAAAAATTCGACGCTGCCATCGCTTTAGGGGCCGTGATAAGAGGCGATACGCCTCATTTCGATTATATCGCTTCTGAAGTTGCAAAAGGAGTTGCCCGGATTTCTTTAGAAAAAAATGTCCCTGTTATTTTTGGCGTAATTACCGCTGATACCGTAGAACAAGCAATAGAGAGAGCAGGGACAAAACAAGGCAATAAAGGTAGAGACGCCGCCCTATCTGCATTAGAGATGGCCAATCTTTATTCACAAATTTAATAATACACAGATGGTCACAGATAAACATCACAGATGAGCACAGATAAAATATCTGTAATTTATCTGCGGTCTAAATCTCGTGGTTATCTGTGTATATATCTGTGATGATCTGTGTAAGATGAGATTAAGGTCAAAAGCCAGAGAAGTAGCTTTGCATCTTCTCTATCAGGTAGAGGTTTCCAAGGCTGAACACCATCAAGCCTTCCAAGATTATCTCGCCAGCTTCCCCCAAAGACAAGAAGTCATTGATTTTTCATTATCCTTAATAGATGGGGCAATGGCTAACTTAGAGCGGATAGATTCTTTAATAAAAAAATACGTCAAAAATTGGGAAATTGAAAGAATGGCAGCCATTGATCGTAATATCTTGAGGTTGGCTTGTTTTGAATTGCTTTTTTTGGAAGAAATTCCCCCCAAGGTTTCTATCAATGAGGCTATTGAATTAGCTAAGCGTTTTGGCGATATCGACTCGCCACGTTTCATTAACGGAGTATTAGATAAGATTTATAAAATGGAGAGTAAAAAACCAGATGCAGGCCAACCTCAGCAAAAAGTGTGACCTCCATATCCACTCTATTTTCTCTGACAGCGACGCAACCATAGAAGATATTTTTAAGAAGGCAAAAGAAAAGAAATTATCCGCTATCGCTATCGCCGACCATGATACTATTGAAGGTCTGCCTCAAGCAAAGCATGCGAGTAATATTTATAATATTGAACTTATTGAGGCGATTGAGTTAAGCGCTCAGAAAGACAATATTGAGGTTCATGTGCTAGGTTATTTAATTGATTCAGGCAATACTCGGCTTCAGCAAGAGTTAGCAGGCATACGCGAATCTAGAAAAGAACGTCTCGTTTCTATGATAGGTAAGCTTAGTTCGTTAGGCCTAAAGGTTGACAGCGATGAGCTTATTTTTAGTATCAAAGGCGCTATCCCCACAAGGCTTCATCTGGGGCTTTATTTAGTTAAGAAAGGGTTTGTAAAATCTCTACGGCAAGCTTTTGACAAGTATCTTTCACCAGGTAAACCCGGTTACATAGCGCGTTTTAAATACTCGGTAAAAGAAGCAATTAAATTGATAAAGAGTTATGGAGGGCTTGCTTTCTTGGCGCACCCGCATTTACTTGGTGAGCAGTCTTGGATAGAGGAATTTGTTTCTTGTGGCCTGGATGGGTTAGAGGTAATATATCCAAATTTTTCCCCGGCGCGTATTTACAGTTATGAGACCATTGCTGATAAATTTGGGCTTCTAAAAAGCGGTGGTTCCGATGCGCATGGTAGTTATAAAGAATTTACAGAAATTGGCGCAGTTCCCGTTCCTTATGAGTGGGTAGAAGAAATGAAAAGTCGCATAGCGCATAGAGCATAGCGCAAAGCGTAAATCATAGAAGAATGAAACAATTTGATAAAGATATTTATTTTTTAAGAAAAACGCTTAAACTCGCACAAAAGGCCGAGGGTTTTACTTCGCCTAATCCCTTGGTGGGGGCGGTGTTAGTCAAGAACGGCAGGATAATTGCTGAAGGGTATCATAAGAGAGCAGGGCTTGCTCATGCGGAAATCGAAGCGATTGAGCAAATAAAAGGAAATCCAAAAGGCGCCACTTTATATGTTAATCTAGAACCTTGTTGTCATTTTGGCAGAACCCCCCCTTGCGTAGATGAGATTATTAAGAAAGGAATAAAAAGATTAGTTGTCGCTACTATTGATCCCAATCCTAAGGTGTGTGGAAAATCCATAAGAAAAATGAGAGCAGCAGGAATTAGAGTGAATGTAGGCTTATTGCGTAAAGAAGCAAAGAAGCTCAACGAGGTATTTTTTACAAATATTAGCAAAGAGCGGCCATTTGTGGCAGCAAAAATAGCCCAGAGCCTGGATGGAAAGATTGCCACTAAAAAAGGTTTATCAAAGTGGATTACAGATCAAAAGAGCAGGTTATTTGCAAAAACCTTACGCGATAAATATGATTGTGTGCTCATAGGCGTTAATACATTAATAAAAGATAATCCGCGCCTTAATGGTTTAAAAAAGAAGCCTTACAAGGTAGTTATCGACCCGAATTTACGCCTTCCCCTGAGCTCAAATCTCGTGAAAGAAAATCTCGATAAACTGATAATTTTTACATCAGAAAAAAGTAAAGCTAGACAAAAAATGCTTCCTATTTCAGTGAAAGTATTCTTTATGAAAGAGAGTAAAGGCTACCTACCGCTAAGAAAAATTTTGAAAATTTTATATAGCTTAGGAATAACATCTATTTTTGTAGAAGGTGGTTCACAAACTCTCGGAAGATTTTTTGATGAAAAACTTGTGGATAAACTTTATCTGTTCATTTCCCCTAAAATTATAGGCGGAAAAGGCTCGCTTACTTCAATAGGGGGAGAAGGATTTCCTTTTCCTAATACTTGCCCGTATATAAAAGAAGTTTACGTCAAGTATTTAGGGCAAGACTTGTTAATTTGCGGTTATCCAAACTATGGTAAGAACTGATTTATATAAGCTTATTGTCAGCCGGCGTTCCATAAGGCTTTTTAAGCAAAAAGAAGTACCCTTAGCCGTTATAAAAAAAGCTGTTGATGCCGCACGCGTTGCCCCTTCGGCAGCAAACTTACAGTTTTTGGAGTATCTAGTTATCCATAAAAAGCAACTGCGAAAAGAGGTTTTTAAGCATTTACGCTGGGCAGCCTATATTAGCCCAAAACGTAATCCTCCTTGCGATAAAGAACCCACCCTCTATATAGTTATTCTTACGAGTAGCCTAAAAGCGGATAATCCTAATTTACGCGATATCGGCGCCGCCGCCGAAAATATTCTGCTTTCGCTTTTAGCTTTTGGCTTAGGCGGCTGCTGGCTGCAAAATATAGACAAAGAGGCGCTGGCGCGTATTTTAAAAATAACGCCGCATTATCAGATAGACTCTTTAATTGCCGCTGGTTATCCTGCCGAGTCACCTAGATTAGAAACTAATTCACAAAATGTGAAGTATTGGCTTGATAAAAATAACAGGTTACACGTTCCCAAACGCCCGCTCAAAGACGTATTTCATTATAATTGTATAAAATAATTTTATACACAGATTAGCACAAATGGAGACCACAAATAATCACAGATATTCATCTGTGCCCATCTGCGGTGTTTATCTGTGCTCATCTGTGCAATAAATTATAAACATGAAAGAATTCGATAAGCTTGTTGAAACTATAAAGATTCTGCGTTCACCAAAAGGTTGCCCTTGGGATAGAGCGCAAAAAATAAGTAATTATAAGAAATATTTGCTAGAGGAAACTTATGAATTAGTCGATGAAATAGACAGCAAAGACGCAAAAGCAACAAAAGAAGAATTAGGGGATTTATTTTTAATACTTATAGTTATTGCAGAGATATTTAAAGAAAAAGGTAAATTTAGCCTCAATGAAGCTTTGGATAAAATCAATGAAAAGCTGATTGCGCGTCATCCCCATGTCTTTTCTTCGAAAAAGCTTAAAACAGCAAAAGAGGTTCTTTCTTATTGGATAAATAGCAAGGCGAAAATCAAGAAGAGAAAGACCATTAAAGACCGCCTGCCTCTGGTAGCGCCATCGTTGCTCCTTGCCGATATTTTTTTTAAAGAATATAATCATATTCACGAAAGGGAAAATACAAAAGTAGAAAGTAAAAAGACTTTTAATAGAATTATAAAAATACTCAAGTTATGCGCAAAGAGTAAAGATAAGGGAAGGCTATTGGCAGAAATTAATTTTGATATTTGTAAACTAGCCTTTCTTTATAAGCTTGATTTAGAGAGCCTTTTAAGAAAAAAAGTTTTTACCGAGGCTAAAGGCGCTTTATACAAATAATTTTATAATAAAAATATAGATAAATTTTATACATTCACGGCGCTCCCCGATGATATCGGGATTTCGCTGAATAATACATTTCGGTGCTTAAAAAACCGCGGCATTCATGCCACAGATTATATAGTGCGCCGCTTGGTATTAGCCATGTTGAAATCTCAGGGCTTTGGTTCGACTATGCTCACCATTCCTTCGAACCATCCTGAGCATGGTCGAAGGATTAGCCCGAGCCTGCCTGCCGGCAGGCAAGGAGCTATGGAAGGCTTCATTTTTTAATATAATTAGAAAATATGAATAATAAAAGAGGGCTGTTAAGGCTTAAGGTGAGCGATTTCTTAGAGATAAGATCCTTGAACGAGGTAGCCAAGATTTATCGGGCAAAGGCGCAAGACGTAACCCCTATGGGCATATGTTTTTCTTCTGAACTGGAATGGAAAAGAGGGCAAGTCCTTTTAATAGATTATTTTATTCCCGATGAATTCGACTCCGTAAAACTAAAAGTTGCAGTCGTATGGTCAGAATTTATAAGTACCGAACAGGGATATTTTTGCGGAGGAGAAATAGTTGAAATAGAGAAAGAGAAACAAGAAAAATTCCATAGCTACTATTCACAACGCCTCGGCGGCTCTCTATAAAGATAGTAATTAATAATCAACCAGTCTCCGCGGCAAGTGAGCGGAGTATGTTCTATGCTAATATTGTCACTGGTTCATTCATTGTCTTGGAATGAGGTTAACTACGTTTACGATTTCGGCTTCATCCCCGTGGCAAGCCACGGGGTAAACACCTGAGAGAGAATAAAATGGCGGATGTTTTTTTAAAAAGAATTACTTACGATGAACTTCTTAAAAATCCCGATACGTTTCTTCAGTGTTTGCTTAGCATTAAGTTTGAACAAAGTTTAAAAAAAAATGATTTCATCGGGCTAAAGATTCATTTCGGAGAAAAAGGAAATAAGTCGTATATCAACCCTAACTTTCTCCTTCCTTTCGTAAAGTTTTTGAAAAAAACAGGAACAAAACCCTTCCTTTTTGAGACAAACACTCTTTATCATGGCCAAAGGATGAATGCGATAGATCATATAAATCTAGCGTATAACCACGGCTTCGCTAAGCTCAACATACCCATTATCATCGGCGACGGCATAAAAGGAAATGATTATACTGAGATGGAGGTTAATCAGAAAAATTTTAAAAGATGTTTTATAGCGCATGCGTTAAAAGATATAAACCATCTCTTGGTACTTTCGCATTTTACCTGTCATATGCTTACCGGTTTTGGCGCTGCGATAAAGAATTTAGGTATGGGTTGCGCTGCAAGACGGGGCAAATTAGCTCAACATTGCGAAGTAACCCCACAGATAAATTCCCAAAAGTGTATTAAGTGCGCAATTTGCGCAAAAAATTGCCCGGCACAGGCAATAGAGAAAATAGAAACTAATTATTGTATTATTAAAGATAGATGCATTGGTTGTGCTCAGTGTATAGCGGTGTGCCCGCAGGCAGCGGTAAATATAGTTTGGTCTGAAGGCTATGATTTAGTGGGCGAAAAAATGGTAGAATATGCTTACGCAGTAGTCAAAAAAGTAAAGTGTTTTTATATTAATTTTTGCCTCTTCATTACTAAAGAATGCGATTGTATGAATAGAGAAGACAAGGGTTTTGTAAAAGATTTAGGTATTCTTTTTGGTTATGACCCGGTTGCTATAGACAAAGCAAGCATTGACTTAGTACTTAGTCAAGAAAACCATGATGTATTGAAAGAAATCCATCCCCAAATAAATTATCTTCACCATCTTCAATACGCTAAAAGTATCGGCTTAGGCTCTTTAGAGTATAGGCTTATTGAACTTTAATATAGACTAAAGACCATAGGCCAGTTAATTAGTTAGTAGTTTGTAGTTAGTAGTTGGTTTAAAAAGAAATAAAAATCTTTGTATTTTTCCTCAAACAAACTACCACCTACAAACTACTATTTTTTGGCCTTATGCGACAATGAACAATCAAACAAAGTTTCCTGAAGTAGTTGTGGTCGAGGCATCTGCTGGTTCGGGCAAAACCTTCACACTTGCCAAGAGATATTTGCAGCTCCTTATCAACTCCTATCTAGAGCTTAGTGATATTCCTTTAAAAAATATTCTGGCAATAACTTTTACCAACAAGGCTACGGTAGAGATGAAAGAAAGAATTCTAGAGCTTTTGAAAAAGATTTCGCTCGATGCTTTTATAAATAAAGAAGAAGAAAATGACATTTTAACTACGCTGGGGGTAGATAAAAAGTTTGCACAAAGTAAAGCTAATTTCATCATGGATGAGTTCATAAAGCATTACAATTTTTTCCAGGTTCAGACTATAGATAGTTTTATCAACGCCCTTCTTTTGGGCTGCGCTTTAAACATAGAGCGCTCAGCAAGTTTTAAAATAAAGAGAGACTATTCAAAACAGCTCGCTTACTGTCTTGATTTAGTAATCGAAAAAGCGGTCACCGATAAGGATGTTTTCACATTCTTGGAGGATTTTTTAGAACATTATCTTTTTGTTGAAAATCGCAGTGGGTGGTTTCCCAAAGATGATATCTTACAGCTTATGCAGTCTCTCTTTCGATTGAGCAACAAATACGGACGGCTCTTCCAAACCTATAAAGGCTCAAGCAAGGAAGTTATCAGCAAGAAAAAATATATTTATCAGCAAATCAATAAATTATCTAGTCATTTTCCGCAAGGCCTAAATGCCAATACACAGCGATCTATCCTTGCCTTCATTGAAAAAAGTAAAGATATCTTTGATATAGCTAATTTACCCTCCGGGCTAAAAAGTATGGAAGTTGCGATGAATAAAGGAAACGCCGCACCAGCTGATTTTAAGAAAGAATGGAAAAGAATTCATAAAGAAATATTAGAGCTTGTAGAATTAGATGCAACTGTTGTTTACAACCCGTATATAAAACTGTTTCATAGCCTAATAGATTTTTTCCAGATTGTTTCAAAAAAAGAAGATGTATTATTCTTAGAGGAACTAAATAAGAAGGCACGTTTGCTTTTTGACGAAGAAGGGTTAACGGTTGCAGAGGTTTATTATAGGTTTGCTACAAGATTTAAACATTACCTCATTGATGAGTTTCAGGATACAAGCGTGTTGCAGTGGCGCAATCTAGAAACTATGGTAGAAGATGCCCTTGCTAGCGGAGGTTCGTTGTTTTACGTTGGCGATAAAAAACAAGCAATTTATCGTTTTAGAGGAGGAGAGGCTAAGCTTTTCGATGAGGTAAGGCGTGAGTTCTCTAGATATAATGTAATACCAACCCATCTCATCGATAACTGGCGTAGTCAAAAAGCTATAATTGATTTTAATAATATAATTTTTTCAAAAGATAACTTACTAAGAGCGTTTGCTCTTTCCGGTATCAACGTAGAGCTAGGCGAGTCTAATATTGCGCAAGATGAAATCATTGATATATTTAAAGATGCCAAACAGCAAGGCAGGCCTGAAAATTGCTATGGTTATGTACGTATCGAGTTTATCGATGATAAAAATCAGGAAGAAAGGAACTCGGCTATCCAGCCAAAACTCCTAAATCTTATTAAGGAGTTACGCAAAAGATTTAGCTACGAAGATATCGCCATACTTGCCCGAGATAACGCAGAGGTTGAGTTAATTAGCTCTTGGCTGCTTTTTGATAAAATTCCCGTTGAATCAGAAAAAACTCTCAATGTTATCGAAAACTACCTAATAAAAGAAGTTATTTCTTTCTTTAGGTTTCTAAATTCACCCATAGACGATTTAAACTTTTGCGCGTTTATTCTCGGAGAGATATTTTTCCGCGCTAGTAAAATATCTAATCGAGAAATTACCGAATTTATTTTTAGCCTCCACAAAGAAAGAAAATTGAGCAATACTATATCTTTATACCATTTGTTCCGCAATAAATATCCGCAAATTTGGGAGAAATATTTTGAAGAATTTTTTAAAAGCGTAGGCTTTATTTCGCCGTATGAGTTATTGGTAGGCATATACAATAGTTTTGGCGTATTGGAATATTTTAAAGACCAACAAGCTTTTTTTATGAAGTTTCTCGAGTTGGTTAAAGAAAAAGAAGAGGATTATGTAGGAATGGGAGAGTTTCTTGATTATCTTGGGGGTGCATCCAGCGATGATTTATACGTTAACGCTACGCACAGTGATTCGGTCAAAGTTCTTACTATCCATAAGTCAAAGGGCTTAGAGTTTCCAGTTGTGATTATTCCATTTTTGCGCATGGATATAAGCCCAGAGACCGCAGGTAAAGGCACCAATTCTTATGTTACCGTTGACGTCAATGATAATTTGGGCCTTGTGCGTATCACAAAAACCCATCGAGAATATTCGCAAATCCTGCAAGAAATATATGCCGAAGATTATAAAAAAGCCTGTATTGACGAATTAAACAATATCTACGTTGCCCTGACTCGGCCTAAATATGAACTGTATATTTTTCTTCCAAAAAAGAGCGCGGGAGCCAACAATAAAGCGCTTTTTCTTATTCCGAAAGGAATAAAAGAACAGGGCAAGCAAATGCAATATCAGAATTCAAAACAAGCCGTAACGCAACCGCTTATTAATATTTCACCATCGGTTTACAAAGATTGGATAAAGTCTCTAGGCAGTGAATTCGCCAATGCCGCAAATTTTATCCATAAGGAGAAGATTTTAGAGGGAAATATAATGCATACTATGTTGTCACAAATAAGTAACTGTTTAAACTGTGATATAAAAGAGCTCATCGAGTGTGCACTTCGATTTACGCAAGATCACTACCCTTTCATTGAAGACTTACATTTACATGAAGAAAAAACATTGAAATTGATAGAAAAGAAAGAGCTGAAAGACATTTTTTATATTTCTGACGGAAAAGTCTTTTGCGAAAAAGAAATAGTTAATAGTTTTGGGGATCTAAAGCGTATTGATCGCCTTATCGTTAGGGAAAAAGAAATTTGGATTATTGATTACAAGAGTTCGCAGGAGAGTAAGCTTGAGCAAATAAAACAGGTTTTGGAGTATATAGGGATTATGAAAGAAATATATCCTCAAAAAGAAATAAAGGGATTTTTAGTATATTTGGATGAAATGAAACTTGAACAGGTTAAGGATTAATGGCTATAAGCTATAGGCTTCAAGCTACAAGCTTGGAGATGGGAATATGTAAGGTATATTGGGACTGTTGCGAAACGCAACAGCCCCCTGATTTCAGCGATTAAAACTTGATTGCAGTGATTAAGATTGCTAATGTTTTCAATCGTTGGAATCCCTGCCTGCCGGCAGGCAGGTTTTCTTAATCATTGTAATCAGGCGCTGGTGCATTATGCAACAGCGCCATATTTATCCTGTAGCCTGCGTCTTATAGCTTGAAGCGTGTAAGGTAATATATGGAAAGGGTATTGACGTATAGTCTCGGAGAAAATCTTATAGAAAAAATAGCAGATTTTATTTGCGAAAACTTTGCCGACGAAAAAAATGATTTTAGTAAAGTTGCTTGTGTTTTTGGCGGAAGGCGCCCGAGCCTATTTTTACGGCGTTCTCTTGTTAAAAGAATCAAAAAATCATTCTATCCGCCGCGTGTTTTTACCATAGATGAATTTGTTCAGTATATAATCGCTCAAAACGCCGCACTTAAAAAAATAGGCGATCTGGATGTTTCTTATCTTATCTATCAGCTGGCGCAAATTAATGCTGCCTCTATACTTAAAGGGCGTGAACATTTTAGTGATTTTTTGCCTTGGGCACGTGAAATCCATTCTTTTATTGAGCAGGTTGATTTAGAAGATATTGACGAAAGTAATCTATTGCATATCGAAAAAAGTGCGGCCATAGGTTACGATGTCCCCCAGAATATAAATGCACTTTTGAACCACGTCATCGCTATCCGTTGCGCCTACCATAGATATTTAGCCAAAGAGAATGCCTATTCACGCGGCAGAATGTATTTAGAGGCTTCTAAATTGGTAGGCAAAAAAACTCTTGATGAATTTGACGCTGTTATATTCTGCAACTTTTTTTATCTGCATAAAACAGAATTACGCATCATGAAAGAAGTTTACCGTAAAGGAAAAGGTATTTTTATTTTTCAAGGATCAAGTGCTGATTGGTCTGTTCTTAGCAAAGATTCGCAGGAGCTAGGTATCTGTATTAATCCAAAAAAAGAATTAACCCCGCGCCGTGAGTTTTTATTGTATCAAGGTTTTGACATGCACTCACAGGTTTGTCTAGTGCGCGAGATTCTAAATAAAGTTGATAACAAAGAAAATACCGTTATTGTGGTGCCGCGCTCGGAAAATATTATCCCGCTTCTTTCGGAGATTTCGTCTACCTTAAGCGAATACAATGTTTCGATGGGCTATCCTTTAAAAAGAAGCTCTCTTTATGCTTTATTTGATGCTTTGCTAAAGGCTCAAAGTAGTAAAAAGGGCGATAAGTATTACGCAAAAGATTACCTCAACCTCATTCGTCATCCTTTGGCTAAGAATCTTAGGTTAGCTAGTGAGTCTGTCATAACGCGGATAATGGTGCATAAGATAGAAGAATTGCTGCAGGGTGAAGAGGAAAGCTCAATAGGAGGCAGTCTTTTTATAAGCTTAGCTGAGATAGAGCGCGAAGATAGAATCTATTCGTTAACTGCCCAAACTCTGCAAAATATGGATATTTCAGTAGAAATTGACGAATGCAAAGCAGCCTTATGCAAACTCCATGATTTATTTTTTAAGGCTTGGGAAAAAAACGAAAATCTAAAAGAATTTGCCCAAAGTCTTGGGGTTTTGCTTGATGTTTTGGTTAAAGAAAGCATACTGACGAAATTTCCTCTTAGCTTTAAGGTTATCGAAAAAATGCAGGATATTAAATTAGAGCTTGAAAGTTTATCGTTTAAAGAAGAGAAATTTGAGCATATTGAAATCTGGGAGATTTTCCAGCAAAAATTGGAAACAGAAGCAATTTCATTTATTGGTTCTCCGCTTAAAGGGGTTCAGATATTAGGGCTTTTTGAAACGCGTTCCCTTTGTTTTGAAAACGTAATCATAATGGATATGAATGAATCTGTTTTACCAAAACTTAAGATTTACGAACCGTTAATCCCGCGCGAGGTAATGCTTAACCTTGGCTTGAACCGGTTAGAAAAGGAGGAAGAAATACAACGGTACCAGTTTAATTCTCTTATATCTGGCGCAAAAAATATCCACCTTATATACGAGAAGAATGAAGAGAAAGAAAAAAGCCGTTTCATTGAAGAATTGCTATGGAATATACAAAAAGAGAAAAAAAGTTTAGATGTAATAAATGTACCAAGGGCTTCTTTTTCTATCAATGTTATGCCGCAAGCCGCCTTTGTCAAAAAAACAGCTGAGATGATTGAATTTATGAAAAGAAATAGGTATTCCTCAAGCCGTATCAATACCTATTTAAATTGCCCTTTGCAGTTCTATTATCAATATGTTTTAGGCCTACAGGAGAAAGAAGATTTGTTAGATGAGCCGCAGGCCCCCCACATAGGAAATTTTATTCACGAACTACTGGAAGTAACTTTTAGCAAATTCAAAGGTAAAAAACCATTGATTAATAAAAAGTTCCAAGAGTATTTTTTCAATAAAATGGACGAAAAATTTGCCAGCGATCTTGCCCGTCGGATGAAAACAGATTCCTTTCTTTTAAAAAAGATTATAATAAACCGGCTGCAGCGTTTCT
>JAUYCY010000052.1 GCA_030692055.1 Candidatus Omnitrophota bacterium
GATTATGCTGTCTAAAGTAAGTTAAAAAGCTTAAACTAGGCAGAAAAAGATAAGAGAAACAGGCAAAACGCATAAAGTAAAGTGCGAAACAGATAAAACTAAACTACTCTTAATTTTTTAGGTAGTTTTGCAACAGCGCCCTTGTCATGAGCGAGCCGAAGGATTGATTTTTTGTAAAATTCGTGTAGAATAAGAATATGCCGGAGAAAAGAAAGTTTACGAGATTTAAAACAACGCTCTATGTTAAATATAGTCACCTTAATAATTTTCAGGACTTTTCCGCGATAGCGCAAGATATAAGTATGAGTGGGATAAAAATTACACTTGATAAATCTATAAAAATTTGCGCAGATGATTTTATTACGCTTTATCTTTTGATACCGCAGATCACCATAAAGGTTATCGGCAAAATAATCTGGGTAAACGATAGCGATAATAAGAAAGAAGCCGGGATTATTTTTATTAATATTCCTGATACGCATAAAGAAGATATCTATAATTATATCTTTAGGTACTATCGCGAAGAGATTACTAACAGATGGTGGAAGAACATGTAGAATAGGTTGCATAAGGTTACTTTAAGTTTCTTGCGGTATAGGAAAGTATACCCTAAAGGGCACAAGTAAGACCCTTCCTTTAGAATGTATTAGGAAGGTCTATCCCTCTGGATAAAATGCGTTATGATAATATGCAGAGTTTAATTCTGTGTCGAAAGCTACCCAACAGGGTGTCCTGTTGGACTACCGCAAGGAAGTTCAAAGTGGTGAGCTTGCCAACGCAGTTGGCAAGTGAACTTTCTTGATGTTGCAGGTACCAAAAAAGCAACGTCAATCTTAAGAAACATCAGGTAACCTCAAGAAACATTGTGTAATAATAGGGGGTTAGAATGGAGAAACTACTTGTAGTGGAAGACGAAAAGGAAACAGCTGATATAATAAGTAAATTTTTAAAAAGGAAAGGCTTTGACGTAGATGTGGCGTATGATTTAAAAAGTGGGATGAATAGATTTCTGCCATATTACAAGGTAGTGCTTCTGGATATTCTTTTAAATGGAGAAAAGAGTTTTCCGCTTCTAAAAAAGATAAAAGAGGAGAGCCCAGAGACTATAGTAATCGTCGTCAGCGCCTACGATTTAGACCAAAATATAGCTGAGGCAAAAAAGCTCGGCGCAGACGCTTTTATTGCTAAGCCCATAATGAATGAATATTTAGAAAACTTTCTTCTTTCTAAAATCCATTCGTTACGCCGTAAAGGTACCTGAGTAATTTATGCGGTATTTATTTTCTCGGTTTACTGTATATGTTTATACTTTCTTTATTTTCCTTTTCTCTGTTCTTCCTGTTAGTGCGCCTTCAGTTGTTCCATCTTTTGATAAAATAATTCATTTTTTTATATATGGATTACTTTCTTTTATGGTGGTAAATAGTTTACTATTGCGTAAGAAAAAAAACCCATTCACGATAGGCGTTTTCTATGCTTTTTCTGTGGGGCTTACGATTGAAATTATACAAATTTTTATTCCTTACCGTAGTTTCGAGTTATTAGATGTAGCTTCAAACTCTTTGGGTATCCTAGTGGGAACGCTAATAAAAGTTGTTTAATCATGGCAATTGTGCGAAGAGAAGTAATCAAGCGAGACGGAAAGCATGAAGTATTTGATTATCGCAAAATTTATAATGCAATTTCTAATGCCGCGGAAGAAATTCTTCCCACTCGCGATGCAAGAATTGTTATAGAAAGAACCCTTCCCAAAGCTCTCGCAAGTTTAAAAAAATACAAAAAGCATACCATACATATTGAATATATCCAGGATATAGTAGAAGAGGCGTTAATGAAGGCTGGTTTTCCTCAGGTTGCAAAAGCCTATATCCTTTACCGTAAATACCGCGAGGATATACGCGTAGCCAAAGAAAAATTAGGCATCAAAGATGAACTAAAATTATCGCTTAATGCGATAAGCGTGCTTGGCGAGCGCTATCTTTTAAAGAATGATAAGCGTCAAGCGGTAGAAACTCCCCTTGAAATGTTTAAGAGGGTCAGCGAATATATCGCTAAGGCAGAAAGAAATTTTTTAGCAAAGAAAGAAAAAAATTTTAGCGAAAAGTTTTATGAAAAGCTAACAGCATTAGAGTTTTTGCCAAATTCTCCTACACTTATGAATGCGCAAACCCCCTTAGGCCAGCTTTCTGCCTGTTTTGTTTTACCTGTTCAGGATTCCATTAAAGATATCTTTAGTTCCATGAAGGCTATGGCGTTAATCCACCAAAGCGGCGGAGGAACCGGTTTTAGTTTTTCGCATCTGCGTCCAAAAGGAGACTTAGTTTTGTCTACAAAGGGCGTTGCTTCAGGCCCAGTGTCATTTATGCGGGTTTTTGATGCGGCAACGAATGTAATCGTGCAGGGTGGTAAGCGCCGCGGCGCAAATATGGCGATATTACGGGTAGATCACCCGGATATCGTAGAATTTGTGGAAGCGAAATTGAAAGAAGGGATTTTAGAAAATTTTAATATTTCCGTCGGTATAACCGATAAATTTATGCACGCCTTAAGAGGCAACCGTTCCTTTGAGCTCATTAACCCCCGTACCAAAAAAGCAGTAAGAAAAATAAAAGCAAAGACTTTATTTTCGCTTATTACTCTAAGCGCTTATAAATATGCTGATCCGGGATTAATTTTTCTTGATCAGATAAATAGAACTCATACTCTAAAAGGATTGGGAGAAATTGAAGCGACGAATCCTTGCGGAGAAATACCTTTGCTTGGCTACGAAAGTTGCAATCTCGCTTCCATAAATTTAGCAAAATTTGTTAGGGATAAAAAGGTTGATTGGAAAGCATTAGGGGAAACAGTTATGTTGGGCGTACGCTTCTTAGACAATGTTATTGAGCTCAATAAGTATCCTTTAAGAGAAATAGAACTTATCACTAAGAGAAATAGAAAAATAGGATTAGGAGTTATGGGTTTTGCCGATATGCTGGTAAAGTTGAGGATTCCTTATGGTTTACCTCAATCAATTAGTTTTGCGAGAAGCCTTATGAAATTCATTCGTAAAATTTCACTTGGTGCATCGGCCCAACTCGCCAAAGAAAGAGGAGTGTTTCCTAATTATAAATACTCTATTTATGCAAGAAAGAACCTACGTTTAAGAAATGCCACCGTAAACAGCATTGCTCCCACCGGCTCCATAAGCATAATTGCAGGATGTTCGTCCGGTATTGAGCCCATTTTTGCTTTAAGTTTTACCCGTAACGTATTGGGAGGAACGAGGTTATTTGAGTTGAATCCTTTGCTGGAAGAAATTGCCAGAGAAGAAGGCGTTTACTCCAGACATTTGATGAATATTTTAAGCGGAGAGCCGACCTTAAAAAACATTAAAGGCATACCCGCGGTAATTAAAAGAATATTTACAACTGCTTTTGACGTATCTGCCCTTAATCATTTGAAAATTCAAGCTGCTTTTCAGGAATTTACCGATAACGCAGTTTCAAAAACAATAAATTTGCCGGAAAGCTCTACCATTGAAGACGTAGAGAAAATTTACCTTTCTGCGTATAACTTAAAACTGAAAGGAATCACTATTTATCGCTACGGCACTAAAAGCGAACAGGTATTAATGAGGGGCCGTTTTACGGAAGAAAATTTAGCGATAGGGGATGAATGCGCTTTATCTTGCATAGGTAAAGCATGCTCTGTCTAAAAAGTCTTCCTATTATCTTTTTGAGCTAATAATCAGGAATCTTTAAATGGATGAAGTCAATAATCTGGCCGAGATGCTTGCGTCTGCATCTTTGCGCTACCCTCATAAAACCGCGTTAGTTTTCGGCTCAAAGAAAATCACCTATAGCCGTCTGCAGAGTATTTCTTTAAAATTAGCCTCAGGCTTATATGGTTTAGGAGTGAGAAAAAATGATAAGGTAGCAGTATGGCTGGCTAATTGCCCGGAATTCGTTTATTCTTTTTTCGCTACCGTCAAGCTGGGGGCGACGGTGGTGCCGGTCAATAATATGCTAAAAAGAGAAGAGGCAAAGTTTATAATTGAAGATTCCGGCGCAAAAATTTTAATCTCTTCGGTTGATAAGATAACCGACAGTGAGAATATACTTTCGCGGCTGGAATCCTTGAAAAATATAATTTCTGTTCCTACTGCCGAAAATAATATCTTAAGCCTTAACTTCTACAGCCTCATAAACGATATTGGCGAGTTTAAGGAAGATACCGCGATCGCGCAGGACGATTTGGCCGAAATTATTTATACTTCCGGAACTACCGGTAAACCCAAAGGCGCCTGCCTGTCGCATAAGAATATTCTTTCCAACGTAAAGGATTGCGCTGGGCTTATAAATTTGACCAGCCGGGACTCCACGATATGCATACTGCCGCTTTTTCATTCTTTTGCTTCTACGGTTTGTATGCTTATGCCTATTTATAAAGGGGCAAAAATAGTAATTATGCGAGCGGTCAAGCCCTTTAAAAGAGTTATCCGGGCAATCTTTAAACACCGTGTTACTATTCTTGTGGGAGTTCCTTCGCTTTTTAATATCTTAAGTGAAGTCAAGCTGCCGTTTTTAAGCCGGCTCCTAAATCTGCTTTTTAACCCGGTCAGACTGTGTATTTCTGGAGCTGCGGCATTGCCGTTTGAGGTATGGTATAAATTCGAAAAAAAATTTAAAAGGCCGCTTATTCAAGGCTATGGTTTAACAGAAGCATCGCCGGTAGTATCTCTTAATCCTCTAAAAGGAAAGCGTAAGCCCGAATCAGTAGGGCTGGCTTTAGCTTCTGATGAAATACGGATCGCGGATATAAACGGAAAAGATTTAGGCATAGATTGCATCGGAGAACTTTTAGTCAAGGGCCCTAATGTGATGGCTGGCTACTATAAGCTTGAAGAGGAAAATAAAAAAACATTAGAAAATGGGTGGCTGCATACGGGAGATTTAGCGAAAATTGACCACGAAGGCTTTATTTATATTATGGGTAGGATTAAAGAAATGATTAACGTAAGAGGGTTAAACGTCTACCCCAGAGAAATAGAGGACCTGCTTTATAAATACCCCGGTATCAAAGAAGCAGCGGTAGTTGGGATAGAACACCGTCACCGCGGCGAAGCGCCGGTTGCATTTATAGTTAAAAGTGCGGATTTAAAAGAAAGAGATATCATAAAATACTTAAGGGAAAATCTCGCTCCCTATAAAGTGCCTTTAAAAGTAATTTTTAAAGATAGCTTGCCAAAAAATACCACCGGAAAGATATTAAAAAGAGAATTACAGGCAGAAATAGAGAATTTATTCAGATAGAATTTTTGGAGAAAGTATTTCAGGTAAGTAAAATACTTTAGAGTGGAAGAATATAGTTAAGAGTAAAATAGTGAAGGGAGGCTTAACTTGTAGATAGTCAAGGAGGCAAGATGAAAAAAGCGCTGGCTTTCGTGTTGTGTTGTATTATCGTATTTGGGTGGTCAGGCATACAGGCTAAAGATAGATTTTCAATTGAAGAATTGCGCCAACAATTTAGAGAGCTTATTTCAAAAGAAAAGAGCCAAAAGCTTTTTGAAGAAGCGGATTTAGTTTTTGAGGGAACACCGACAAAAGTTGAATTCCCTCAAAAAGGGATGATAGTAAATGCGAAAGGATTAGAGAGCCTTGACGAATCTCATTTTGTTGTTTTCTTTAAAGTGGAAAAGGTCATAAAGGGTAAATACGAAAATGAGGTTTTTAGTATCATTGTCCATAGTCCAACTATTTCTTTTAAGATCGCCCCTGAAGAATATGCATAAGGTAATGGAGAAAAATATAGAATTTACATTAAAAGTTTTCCATATGTGCTAACAATGCTTGCTGCGCAGTTACTATAAGAGAAAGGGCTATGTGCGTTTCTGTAACTTCAAAAAAAAGCAATGCTTTTTTTTGAAGTTAGGACTCTAACTCTAAGATGAATCCAGCATTTAAGGTTATTTTTGAAGACGAATACCTGATAATTCTTGAGAAAATTGCTAAAATTCTAATCCTTCCTTCGCCAAAAAAAGAAAAATATACCCTTACATCGTTGCTTCAAGAACAGCTAAAGCAGGCAGTTTATCCTTGCCATCGCCTTGACAGAGAAACTACCGGCTTAATTATTTATGCCAAAAGTAGAGATATTCAGGAAAGAATTATGAATGAGTTTAGGCAAGGCAAGATTAAGAAAAAATATATTGCCTTTGTAAGGGGTAGATTGAAACAGAAAGATGGCGTATTAGAGGGCTACGTTATTGATAGCGAAGGAAAAAAGTTTGGTGAAAAGCCAAAAAAAGCAAAAACTTTCTACCGCGTTGTCCGTCAAGAGCGAGACTACAGCGTCGCAGAGTTAGAGCCGCTTACCGGTAGAACTAACCAGCTACGTATCCAGCTTGCTAAAATCGGTAACCCCATATTAGGGGAGCGTAAATATGCCTTCGGTAAAGATTTTAAGGTCAGGTTTAAACGTCTTGCCTTGCACGCTTCTTTTATCAGTTTCATCCATCCGGTAAGTAACCAGCGGTTATATTTTAAGCTGGATTTTCCGCCGGACATGAAAGCCTTTTTAGATAAAAAGTCTCTATAAATTTCAAATTATATTTACAATCAATTCATTTTTGATATAATTCTAAAAATGATTACACAGATTAAACAATCTGCACAATCACTCCTAAAATCTGTGTAATCTTTTCCTAATCGCTGTAATCAATTCTTCGATGAGAGAGAAATGGGGCTCTAAAATTGGTATCATTATGGCAGTTGCCGGCTCGGCAGTAGGGCTAGGAAACTTTTTGCGTTTTCCTTCTCAGGCTGCGCAAAACGGCGGCGGAGCCTTTATGATACCTTATTTTATCTCGCTTTTTTTTGGGCATACCTTTGATGTGGGTAGAATGGGCAATTGGTCGCTACGGCAGGCTGGATTTTTTTGGTTTTGTCGTGGGGGATAATAATTGCTTTAGTTATTTTTTGTATTTATCGAGTTTTTAAAGAGCCATACAAAGACCTCTAATTTTTCATCGATGCGAAATTTGCGGTTTTTCTTTATCCCGATAACCAGAAGACTACGGGCATACCCGTGGTTGAATGGTAGTTTCTGGCATCGGGATTCCCTGCCTTGCCGGCAGGCAGGCGCCCCACGTGCAAACGTGGGAAGGAATTCCGTAAAAGTGGCACCGCGTGCATGCATGTGGGGCTCCATTTTTACGGCAATTACTATTTTCTTTTGTATTTTTACGTATCTGTTTTATACAGAATTTTCTTCATATGCAGCAGCACAAAAATCCTTTCAAAAACTAAAAGTTAAGGTATCTCAGTTGCGGCGTGATTTTCCGGGAGAGTGCTCTTTTATCATTCGCAACGCTAAAAAGCCGTTTTTAGAAATTTCTTACCGTCAAGATGAAGCATTTCCTGCGGCCAGCTTAATCAAGTTACCCATTGCCGCAGTTGCCTGCAAAGCAATTAAAGAAAAAAAAGTAGGCCTTTGGCAGGTTTTTACAATTAACGCTAAAGATATTACCGTTGGTTCAGGGATTATAAAAACAATGCGTACGCCCGTACGCCTAAGCTTTAAAAAAATTATGGAATTGATGATTGCTCAAAGCGATAATACTGCTACTAATAAAATAATCGATATCTTAGGGTATGATTACCTGAATAAAGGTTTTAGCGAATTAGGTTTAAAAAATACGCGGCTTACGCGAAAGATGATGGATTTTTCTAAGCGCCGTAAGGGTATAGAAAATTATACTTGTGCTTCGGATATCGCATATCTTTTAGAAAGAATTTATAATAAGACGCTTATCGATAAGAAGTCTTCGAGGATTATTTTGACTTTTCTTCTAAAACAAAAAATGAGAGACCGCATACCGCGCTACTTGCCAAGAAGTGTTGACGTGGCGCATAAAACTGGTTTAGAAAAAGGAGTTGTGCATGATGCGGGTATCATTTTTTCCTCAAAAAGCGATTGTCTGGTGTGTGTTCTTACCAAACGTGTAAAGAAATATAGTAAAGCGAAGAAATTCATTGCTAACCTTTCACTATTGACGTATAACAATTTATGCATGGATGATTCGGATTAAATAGAAAATTGGCCACAAGCCAGAGGGTCGTGGTTTGGCCTCCGATATTAGCCAGCGGGCTATGGTTTGACACCCGATTAGTCAAAGCCATAGCCAAAGCACGGGTTACAAGTTACGATATCAAAATTATGAAGCCTGCAGTTTGTAGCCTAAAGCAAGCTTATTCGCTATGTTTATATTCAGTAATTTCGTAGTTGCATTAGCACATGTTTTGAATATAGCTTTGACTGCTCTATATTGGCTTATTTTAATCAGGGCGCTTATAAGTTGGGTAAACCCTGACCCCCATAACGTAATAGTGCAATTTTTATATAAGACCACCGAACCCATGCTTTATCCCATAAGGCGTTTTCTGCCCTTTACTTTTAAAATAGGCATTGATATTTCTCCACTTATCGCCTTCCTTATCATTGTGTTCCTTAGGCATTTTCTCGTGCAAACCTTGTTTGATCTAGCATTTCGGTTGAGCCAAAAAGCTTCATAATTCCTTCCTTGTATAAGCAATAATCCCCTTGCTTTTATTTTTATTGTTTGTAAAATAAATGAGATATTATGGAACTGTTGCAAAACGCAACAGTCCCTGATTACAGTGATTCATCTGCGATTACAACGATTGAAAACATTGGCATTTTCAATCACAGTAATCATCTTTTAATCATTGAAATCAGGCGCTGGCGCTATTTCGCGACAACGCCACTAGAAGCGGATTGCCGCGGAATAAAACACGCCTGCCTGCCGGCAGGCAGGCGTGTGAATCCGCTTCTATATCAAAGAGGTAAAAAATGAAGGAAATAATAGAAGAAATTCTTAAAGAAGAGCAACAATCCCGTAAAAGAGTTGAAAAGGCACGTCAGGAAGCGGAAAACATCATTGTCGGCGCCAGAAATGAGGCGCAGGATGTTCTTGATAAAACAACAGCGAGCTTTAAAGAATTAGTTCGCGAGCGCAAGGTGGAAGCCGAAAATAAGTTTCTTCAAGACAAGGAGAATATTCTTAAAAAAACGCGGGAAGAAAGCACAGCTTTACGTAAAGACAGAGAAAAGGATATCCCCTCAATCGCCAGAGCAGTTTTTTTGCGTGTTATTGATATAAAAGATTGATCATGCGAGACCTAGCTAAATATTCTTTCGCTAACGCTAAGATACGGGCGATGCTTTCTTACTTAATTGATCCTGCCCAATTCTCCCGCCTTTTACAAGCCAAGGATATCTACGAAATTCTTGACCTATTAAAGGGGACGCTTTATGCAGAATCTTTTAAAACAATGGAAAAAGAAAAAATAGATTTGCAAAAAATTGAGATGCAGCTGTTAAGGAATGATTTAAACGTTCACAGGAAGATATATAATGCATTGTCATCGCAACGCGAGAAATATTTTATTTCTTTGCTTATCGAGCGGTACGAACTGGAGGAACTAAAAGTCATACTACGCTTGTGGCACAAAAAAGTTAACGCAAATATTGAAGATTATATTTTGGATAATAACATAAAATTTGAAATAGATTTCAAAAAAATTATTTCCGCGCAAAATATCGAAGAAATTATTATTCTTTTAGACCACACCCCATATAAAGCGCCGCTTTTGTCTGGCAGAGAAAAGTTTAAAGAAAGGAATTCTTCCTTTTATTTAGAGGCAGCATTGGACGCGGATTACTACCAGAGGTTAATTCGGGCAACGGATGATTTTTCTTCTCTTGATAGAAAGATTGCTCAGAAAATTTTAGGAGTAGAAATCGATATTGAGAATATAAATTGGTTAGTGAGGCTGCGCAAGTATTATTCGTTGGGCATAGGTGAAATGATAGATTTAGTTATTGCCGGCGGAGAGCGTATAAACAAAAGCACGGTGAGAGGTTTTTACGTGAGCGATGGTTTAGGCAAAATTATAGAAAGCTTAGCGCGAGGCCCTTACGCGAAACTTAAGGATTTGTTTGAAGGCAATATCTATTTTTTAGAGCAATTTCTTTATGAAGTACTTTCCAGAGAGATAAGAAAAGCGTTAGCGGGTTTTCCTTTTACTATAGGGATAGCTTTTGGTTATTTAGTTTTAAAACGTAAAGAAACGCAAAATATTATTTCTCTATTGTATGCTAAAAATTTAGGGCTCAAAGTTGAAGAAACCGAGCATCTTTTAAATATATAGACCATAAAGGTCAATGAAATCGCCAATAACCAAGATGCGAGTTTTAAGCAAATCCCAATACTCAATATTCAATAACCAAACGGAAATATTTGTTTATTGGAATTTGGTTATTGATTATTGTTTGGTTATTGTTTCTTGGGGTTTGGTTATTTCAGGGAAAGCATAAAAATATGTTAACCTCATCTGCAATGGAGCTTTTAAGCGTGCTTGTTTTTAAAGAAAAAATAGAAGAGGTAGTTTCTCATCTTGTGCAATTAGGTATTTTTCAGCCGGTAGATATACGACATATCGAAAAAGAACTTGATGGCTTGACAACGCTTGAGATAGAAACTGAAAATGCCCAATGGCAGGCGATAGAGATACAATTACGCGATATTTTAAGAAAATTGAACCTAAATATTTCTCCCGGGCAAAGCACGGAAGCGCATTCTTGTGAAAAAATAAAAGAGCTCTTCGCTAATTTAGAGGAAAAATTAAACACTCTTGTCGCGCAAAAAGAGGAATTGCAGGGAGAACTTAAAACAAAAGAGTCAATGCTTTCGCAAGTAAAAGATTATTTTCTTTTTCCTATCAAGCGCGGCCAGCCATATACTTTTTTAGAGGTCAATTTAGGAAAATTAGACGAAAGAAATATCGTGTTATTGGAAAGGAGCCTGAAGGATATTCCGTATTTGATTTATCCTTTCAGAAAAGAAGCAAGTAAGAATACTATTTTGCTTATTGGCTTAAGACGCGACAGGGCGTTTTTTGATAAAGTCTTAAGTGACCTTGCCTGGGAAAAAGTAGAGTTTCCCCAAACGCAGGAAAACTTATCTAAGGATGTGGAGGAAAAGCTTAAAATCCAGATAGATGAATGTCGTAGCAAAATTAATAATATTAATGGCGCAATCGAAAAATTGTCCGAGCATTACCGGCCAGAGCTTTCGAAAATTCAGTCATTTGTCTTTTTGAAAAAAACACTGATTGAAGCAAAAAAATATTCGTGCACCACCGACAGGCTTGTTCTCCTTTCTGGTTGGATTCCGCAAGAGGAAAAAGAAAGGGTGATAAGCGAGGTAAAAAAGATTGCGAAGAACTCTTATATTGAAAGAAAAAGCCCGCGCGAGCTTGATATTCCCAAAGAAGATATACCGGTAAAAATGAAACATAGCCCCCTTTTTAAACCCTTTGAACTATTGGTCAGCACCTATGGCGTGCCCCGCTATGGGACCATTGACCCTACCATTTTTGTCGCTATTAGTTTTCTTTTAATGTTTGGAGCAATGTTCGGAGATTTAGGGCACGGACTCATTTTTGTACTAGCGGGTTTGTTGCTGCGTAAAAGCAAAAAAGCAAACGTTAGGCAAGCCGTGACATTGCTTCTATATTGCGGTTTAAGTTCATCGTTCTTTGGGTTACTTTACGGCAGCGTATTTGGCTTAGAGGAAATTATTCCTACTCTTTGGATAAAGCCGATGCGTAATATTTTAGAAGTCTTTAAGGTAAGCGTTATATTTGGAATAGCGATAATAACTATGGGGATAGTTATAAATATTATCAATGCTTTAAGGGATCGAGATTATCTTAAAGCGCTATTTGATAAAGCTGGTTTAATTGTAGGCGTTATCTACTGGCTGGCGATAGGTTATTTGAGTAAGCTATTTGTTTCAAAAGCAAAAATCCCCACTTTTTATATAACTTTAATTTTTGCCGGGTTTATTTTACTATTTTTTAAACCTTTCATAGAAATCATTTTTAGGAAGAGGAAACAAAAAGAAGGTATTTTTGTCTCATTCATGGAAAGCACGGTTGACATTCTAGAAATAATTATGGGTTATTTAGCAAATACTGTTTCTTTCGTCCGCATTGCTGCTTTTTCCCTTGTCCACGGCGGTTTGTTCTTTGCTGTCTTTGAGCTCTCGCATGTTTTAAGAAATGTTGGCGGAGGGTTTTTGTTGATATCGGTGATAATTTTAGGCAATATCTTGATAGTATTACTTGAAGGTTTACTGGTCAGCATCCAATCTTTAAGGCTAAACTATTACGAATTTTTCTCCAAATTTTTTATGACCGGTAAACAATTTTATAAGCCATTGACAACTGATAATAGATAGTATAGAATTAGCAATTTTCAAATGAGGCAGCCCCGATATAATCGGGGCGTAGCCGAATTTGACCCCACACCCAGATAACTTGGTGTGGAGAATAGGTTCTGTAAGAAATAGGATAGTAAACCCTATATCGTAAGGTAGTGTAAAGAACTGCTGGGTGTGGGGTTTAATTCGCACTATTATTTTTCTGCGTGTATACACTTGAAAAAATAATGTGCTCATTAAAGGAGGTGCATTATGGAATCCAGAAAACAATGGTTAAGGATTTTGAGCTTGGTAGTTATTATCTTAGCTTTGGCCGCGGGTAATTTTGCGTGGGCAGAAAGTATAAATACTAACCCCGATGTAGTTCGTTGGGGTTTTCTCGCGGCAGCTATCGCCACGGGTTTAAGCGCTATTGCAGCAGGTATAGCGGTTGCTTATGTCGGCGCAGCAGCTGTGGGGGCAATGAGTGAGAAACCGGAAATTGCCGGGCGTGCGCTTATCTATGTAGGGCTTGCGGAAGGAATCGCGATATACGGCTTAATTATCGCGATTATGATTTTAGGCAAAATTTAACAACACAGATGGTCACAGATAAAGACCACAGATGAACGCAGATAAATTCATCTGTGCTCATTCGTTTTCAAATCTGTGCTAATCTGTGCACGTAAGTAAGATGACTTTTTTCTGTATCGCAGATAAAGACAGTAGCCTTGGTTTTAAGTTTTCCGGAATTGAAGTGAGAGAAGCTTCGACCAAGAAAGAGGCGCTTGAGGCTTTGCGTGTTGGTATGGCGATAGAGAATGTAGGCATAATCGTGGTGACGGAAAAGGTGTCTTCTCTTATCAGGGAAGAAATCGATGAAATTCTTTACCGTCAAGAATTACCGTTGATTTTAGAGGTTCCTTCTCGCGGTCAAATCAAAACCAGAAAAAGCGTAGGGGAGTTCCTTAAAGAAATGATCGGGTTAAGCGTTTAAAGATGAGCAAAGAAAAATATTCCAACGTAAATTTGCAAAATCTAGAGGCTATTCGCGCCAAGATAAAGCTTGAGGTTGAAGAAGAAATTTCAGATATCTTAGCATTAGCAAAAAAAGAGTCAGAGAGGATATTAAAAGCCGCGAAAGAACAGGCCGCGCGGGATAAGGAAAAAGCGCTAAATGAGTCGG
Source organism: Candidatus Omnitrophota bacterium (assembly GCA_030692055.1). Next base: position 13,455 of record JAUYCY010000052.1, read on the forward strand.
ATAAGGAAATTCAATCATTAAAGGAGAAAACTTTTTCTGTATTGAATTTAGAAAAAAGGAGAATAATCTTACAGGAGAAAAGCGTATTTATTGAAAATGTCATTCGGTTAGCGAAGCAACAGGCAGAAGATTTTCGTAGGTCTGGCGAGTATAAAATATTTTTAGAAAAGGCGATTTTAGAGGCAGTAGCAGTTATTGAT
>JAUYCY010000042.1 GCA_030692055.1 Candidatus Omnitrophota bacterium
AGTTTTGCTTTACAGACTTGGGTTACCATTACCAAATAAACCCAGAATCATGGAAAATGTAGTGGAGACTTTGGGGGGTTAATCGACGTAAGTCATTGATACTATTACAAGTTCGTTTTTTAACTGCGGAAGATGGGCTAATATGTTAGGAATTACAAAAAAGTTAAATGTTGGGATACTCCTTGACAAAAAAAGACCATATGATACACTTTATACATGGCAAGTATATGGAATTAAGGAGGCTTTCCTTCTCTCCGACGGAAAACCTTATTTTTTTCTATATTAAGGAGAAAGTAACATGATAACTATTTCAAGACAAGACTTATTGACATCTTTTGAAGAATTTGAAAGACAGCATAATATTACAACCACAAGGAATGATGTTCCTCGTAAATTCCTCGGCGTTTGTCCTACCAAATATTATAAGGTTATAGATATGAATGTAGATAAAATAACAAAAGCGGTTAGCAAACTGTTTAAAAAGATTTATCGCAAGGATTTCTAGCAAATGCCTCCGGATTTACCATCCCAAACTCTCACATCTCAAGATACAGTTATCGTTACCCGCGTATTAAAAATATTAAGGGAGCAGTATATACCCTATGTTAAGGAAGCTATTATATGGCTAGAAGTTTATAGCAGAGAAAGATCTCAAAGAGCCATTTATGAATTAAAAGACGCCTTAGACCATATTGCCATAGCAAGTCAATCAACTACATCGCCAGAAGAAGCGCTCAAAAGCTTAAATGCTGTTGAGGAGCATTTTCGAAGAGCCGCAGTAGAGCCAATCGAATGGATAGCACTAGAAGAACTAATGAAATTGTTAAAAATTAAACAAAGAGGCTTATGGTGGTGGAAACTTTTTCTTTTGAAACCGCTAGATTCGAAAGAGTTTGATGAGAAAATTTTTAAAGGTCAGGCATTGATAGTAAAAGGAAGGCATTTTAAAGGTATATCTATTGCTAATGCCTATGATAGTTTTAAGGAAGCATATACTATTTTTCATGAACTTTTAAAAGAAATACGGCCCGCAGAATTAAATGGTAGAATTTTTGCGATAGTTTTTGGTTTAGCCTGTCTAATTTTAGGCGGCATTATTAGTTGGGCTGGATGTGCATATTTTTATACATTACAATTACACACTTCCTTGTCTCCGATAAAATAATTAATTAAAGCACCTCTCCATTAAAGCACCTCTCCCTTGACACCCCTACCTTTTCGTCCTAGTGGCTGTCACGAAACTATTTTCTCGATACTATAGGAATTTCCTTTTTGAAGTGTAACGGCGGGATATTATAGTATTATAACAAGGTGGTTAGCCGGGAGACATTCAAGCGGATATTTCAGGAGCACTGGGAGGGGTTTCAAGAAGAAAACCCCCGATATGCCGGG
>JAUYCY010000056.1 GCA_030692055.1 Candidatus Omnitrophota bacterium
CCGACCGCATTTGAACCATAAGCCAGCTCCGGCGGTATGGTCAGTTTCCTTTTTTCACCCACTTTCATCCCTAAAATTCCCAAATCCCAGCCCTTAATCACCCGCCCGGCGCCAAGTTCAAAACTAAAAGGTATTCCCCTATCAACACTGGAATCAAATTTCACTCCGCTCTCTAAAGTGCCGGTATAATGGGCTAAAACCGTATCCCCGTTTTTCGCCTCTGCGCCCGCGCCTTCTTGTAAAATTTCTATTTTCATACCTTGAATATTAAAAGTTTTGTTATTCTCTTTATTGCCGTTGTTTTCTTCTCCTTTATTCCGCAAAAGAAAATATCCCCCCGCGATGAGAGCAACTATAACTAAAGCGATTATAGATGTTTTCTTCATTTTTAAAGTTTTGCATTAAGTTTAATTTGAGAAGGCAAAGAAGTATAAAAACCAATCACTAAAATAGCATTAAAAATACCGAACAGTATATCATCAAATGGTATAAGACCGATTCTGAATAATAATGTGTGTTCATTATACAACCATGCTCTTGCGGGAATAAAAATAAGATCAATTACTACTGCGACTAAAACCATAATGCCGATCGTTGCAAGTAATCTACGCTCATCTATTTTTTCACCTTTCCGCCACATAAAGAAAAACGATGGTATTGTAGCAAAGAATAATAACCATTTAATATATGAGTCCGGATCAGAAAGAAGCGCGGAAAAAACAATAAGTTGTATAATAAAAAGAATCCCAAATAATGGCAGTTCTGCCAAGCGCGGTTCGATACGAGGCTTTAGTTCCTGTTTCCATTTGGGTAAAGACGTGTATATGCCCAAAACGATTGTCGGAAGCCATAATCCAAATACGTATTCTTCCAGGGGGATGCCGAGTATCCAAAAACTCACTGCTTCTGTGGGGAATCTCCACAACCATGCTCTTATAGCAACACTATCCCAAACTATAGTAGCGATTACGGCAAAAAGAAGCGTAACGGCATATTTCTTCTCGTCAAACTGTTCCTCCTTCCTCATTACGAAAAATATTGATGGTAAAATCAAAAAAACCAAGGCAAGTTTAGTGTAACCCGGGATAAAATCCAAAATGTTAAGAAGTACGATTCCCGTAGCCAATAAGGTTGGAAGTAAAAACTTACTTTTAATGCGCATAGAACAAAAAATTACTTTATTAACATCACTTCTAATAGGGTCATAATACTGCCGATAAATAAAGAAATCAGAATCCAAACCCACCACTTAATTTTTATATTAAAAACATCTCTTATAGTCATCAGGTAAAGTTAAGTTTTCCGGGCAGAGATCTTCGGCGGGCTGGTTTTCGGCGGAGACCCGGTCTCCGCCGAAACGG
>JAUYCY010000057.1 GCA_030692055.1 Candidatus Omnitrophota bacterium
TGCGGTATTTCACCGGAAACACAATATGATAGTGTATTTGCCAAACGCAATGGTACCCTCTCTGCAATCCCCCTTTAGTCACACAACAATACTACTACAGAAGAGACCCTGCGGCAAGCCGCAGGGAATACTCAAGTTTAACCGATAAGTTTCTTTACCTTTTCCAGTAATATTTCCAGCTCAAACGGCTTCATTATGAAATCATCCACGCCTAACTCTTTAACTTTGCGCTCAACATCCAGAACGCTGGCAGTAAATAAAATAACAGGTATATTTTTAAGCTTAGTGTCTGATTTTATGCGTTTACAAACTTCATAGCCATGTATTGCAGGTAGGAGCAAATCAAGAATTATTAAATCAGGTATATTCTCTTGCAGTAAATTTAGCGCTTTTTGGCCATCGATTGCGGTTAAGACTTCGTATCCTGATTTTTTTAATCTATATGCTGTTAACCTTAAGACATCTTGTTCATCTTCAACAACAAGAATTTTTTTGGGTATCATAGCGCCTCTTAAGTGACAGGTAAAGTAAAATAGAATGTTGCCCCTTTGCCAAATTCTGACTCCGCCCAGATTCTCCCTTTATGCGCTGCGATTATTTCTTTAGAAATAGCCAAGCCCAAGCCGGTGCCGCCCGGCTTTCTGTAAATTCCCTTCTCTAACTGCACAAATCTTTGAAATAGCTGTGGAATATCTTCATTTTTTATGCCCGGGCCGGTATCTTGCACAGAAACTAAAATAGCATTATCTTTTTTACCTGTCCTAACGGTAATGCCGCCTTTTTCCGTGACCTTAATAGCATTATTAACCAAATTTGCCAATACTTGCGTAATTCTGTCTTTATCAAATTTTATCTTTCCTAATTCCTCACTCAGCTTAAGAATAAAATATAACCCCTTTTCAGCTGCCAAGGGGACCATTGTTTCCTGAGCTTCTTTTACGACCTCGTTTATGTCATTTTCTTCTATATTGAATACCGTTCTTCCGGATTCTAATTTCTGAAAATCTAAAACATCATTAATTAACCTGGTAAGCCTATCTACGTTTCTTTTAGCTATCTCTAAAAATTCTTTCTGTTCGGCATTAATTTCTCCTGCGGTCTTATCTAAAACAATAGCAATCCCTTCTTTTATGGCGCTCAAAGGAGTACGCAGCTCATGCGATACCATAGAGGTAAAGTCTGATTTTATCCTCGAAGATCCTTCGAGTTGGCTGGAATATTCTTCTAATTTGGCCTTTGCTTCAGGTTTAGCATTAGCTTCTAACTTTTCCAGCTCTTCTATGCGCGCTTTAAGAAGCTGTATCTCGTTAAGTAATTGTTCTTGATTTTTATTTTGATTTTCCATCAACCCAACCTCGCAACTATGCAATTATTGCATAAACAATAAAAATCCGTATCTCTGCTGACAGTACAGCATAAATACGGTTTTGGCCGGTGTATCTTTTACGATACCATGATTAGTGCCCTGCGTAAAGATTATCGACTCCCTTTTAGATTTAGTTTCTAAAAGTCATAATATAATATATCAAAACTCATATTGATATGCAATCCATTTATTATATTTTTGCTATTAAAACTGTGGGTTTTTTGGCTTGTTGGGGGGATAGTGCCTAAAAGATAGATAAGTTCAATAACTGATAGGGGGCATTATCTTTTCTTATACTCTTGAATCCTTAGCCATTTTGCTCTATGCTTAAACCAGATTTTGCGTTAGCAAAATATATGCGAAGCATAACTCTGGGTTCAACCATTGGTTCTACTTGAAAATACACGCATTTCGCATTAGCTGAAAGTATTTATTTCCTAAAAAGGCTTGTAACTTTTTCTTACGTTTGCCTTTACGCATATCCTATTATGTAACAAAGAATTGCGCAATTTCCATAACAACCTAATGCAAAAATCTCGGTTAAACAATTCTTTGCACCATCGTATGCAGAAGCTGCTCATATAGCAAAAAGTTATTTTCCGCCTTTCCTTGTAAAAATAGCTTCTATCCTAGACCTTAAAGTTTGTGCGTCTACCGGCTTAGCAATATAATCGTCTCCATATGAATACGCTGCCTCTATTCTTGAAGCTTCGTCGCTTTTGGCGGTGAGCATGATAACCGGTATAGCGATTGTTTCCTTATCTTCCTTAAGTTTCTTCAAAACTTCAAGGCCATTCATCTGAGGCATCATAATATCAAGCAGTATTAGGTCGGGTTTTTGCTTTCGCGCCTCAAGTATGCCTTTCTTGCCGTCATTGGCAATAATAACCTCATATCCCGAAATACGTTCGAGGTTCTTTTTGAGAACCGAACAGAACTCTTTTTCGTCATCAATGATTAAAATTCTTTTCATATTGTTTGCTCTCCTCCTTAACTTTTGTGAAAGTCAACCCATTCGACTACCCCGCGCTAAAGCGCAGGGTTTGTGGTTCGGCAGGCTCACCACTCCTCGAACCATCCTGAGCGAAGTCGAACGGGCTCAGGGTTGTGATTCGACGAGCTCACCATCCTGAGCGCAGTCGAAGGAATACTGAGCGGCGCCTATATATTCCGCGCTCCTTTAGGGCGCGGTATCACTTCGACTCTGCTCAGTATCCTTTACGCTGTCCTGAGTTTATCGAAGGGGAGCGCCGTCGAACGTAACAAAAATCTTATTCTAACTAATTTTACGGCACCAAAGAAAGAATATTTTATCATAAGTAAAAACATTCTGCAATATATTCCAAGGTTAGGCTTTAGGACTATCGTATTCCAAAAAATATGAAGCTCCGCGGGTCTACACCCGCGGTATCTTCAAATGCTTCGGCGAAATCCATGCCTGAGCTAAAGCTTCGGTAGGCAGGGCAGGGAAACCACCGCTCTAAAACAGTGGAACTTCACTTTTCTCTCCCTGATACCTGTTTCAATTGTCTAACAAACCCCGGATTGACTTTGTAGCCTAACGCTTCTGCTTTAAATACTTCATCCCAAGCCTTATCGTATTCTTTTTTGTAGAAATAGACGTTTGCGCGTTCCTCGTAAACATAGGCAAAATCCGGCTTAAGCTCTAATGCCTTACTGTAGTCTAACATAGCTTGTTCATAGTTTTCTTTTTTAGCATACGCCAGCCCACGGTTGTAATAGACTTCGGCAGATTTTGTGTAGTACTGTATCGCCTTGTTGTAATTAGCGACAGCTTGATCGTATTCCCCTTTCTTATAATAAACAAGCCCTCGCCTGTAGTAGGCCTCGCCAAACCCGGAATTATTTTCTATTGCGCTGTTAAATTCAGTCATTGCAGCGTCATACATTTCTTCATTAAAATGCTTAATTCCCTTGCGCATAGCTTCTTCTTCTGGGTTTACGGCGTAAACATTGCCAAATATGAAGAATAATAATATAAAAATCTGTATCTGCAATAGTCTTGAACTCATTATTTTCATCCGAGATTTTGCATTAGGCTGTTATAGTAATCGATAATGTTTTATGAGATAACAGGTTATCATGCATTCGCACGGTAAGAAAAAGTTACAAAGCTTTTTACGAAATAAAACGTTTTCTCTACTGCGAAATGCTTATACTCTCAATCAAATTCAATGGTGGACCCAATGAATGCGCCTGCGGCGCTCTTTGCTCGCGCAGAGCGCAGGCAAAGATTGGGTTCATACCTTTATTCTACTTAAAAAAAT
>JAUYCY010000079.1 GCA_030692055.1 Candidatus Omnitrophota bacterium
AGCTAAACTCAATATCAACCCCTCTTTGTTTCTTTTCGGCCTGCTTATCGGTACCAGTTTAGGCGGTAATATCACTCCTATTGGCGCATCGGCAAATATTGTTGCCTGCGGCTTGCTTAAGAAGGAAGGGTACGAAGTTAAATTTAAAGATTTTGTAAAAATAGGTCTACCCTTTACCTTAGTAGCCGTAACCGCAGCATATTTATTTATTTGGTTTATCTGGGCTAAATAGTTAAGTTATGATTAAAAAGAAATCCGCACAAACTCTTGAGGTGCGTAAAAATATGCGCGCCGGTATGGGAGAGGTAACCATCCGTCATTATTTAAATAAAGAAGAAATAAATGCCCAGTGTCGTCTTTGCGCGGAATTAATTATACCGCCCGGCGCCAGCATCGGCCTGCATGAGCATACACAAGAAGACGAAGTGTTTATAATTCAACAAGGAAATGCTATAGTGCTCGATGATGGTAAAGAAGTAGAAGTAGAGGCGGGTGACGCCATACTTACCGCAAATGCCGCTTCGCATACTATAAGAAATTCCGGAAACAATAACCTCGTAGTTACTGCAATTATCATGCAATATTAATGAACATTGGCGAATTTCCCGAAATTTTATACCTGCCGCAAAAAACAATATTTAAAAAGGGAGCTTCTTTGAATCTTTGCGCTGAAAGTTTTGAGTTTGGCAGGCGCGGGCTCATTGTGCACGGCAACTCATTAAATCAAAGCAAAAATAAAGAAAAAATCCTTAAGCAATTTCCTTCTTTGGCAAAAGTGGATTTTTTTTGTCGCAAAAGCGGCGAACCGACGCTAGATGAAATCAGTGAAGTTATTAGAAAAGCCAAAGCTATAAAGGCAGAGTGGATTGTAGGGGTCGGCGGCGGCAGCGTTTTAGATTTAGCCAAAGCTGCAGCCGGCCTATATAACGCTAGAAAAAAGCCTGTATTTTATCAGGAGGGCGGCACGCTCAAAGAAAAAGGAATACCTTTCATTGCCGTTCCTACTACCTGCGGAAGTGGCGCAGAGGTAACGCCTAATTCCGTCATCACGAACAGCCAAAAGAAAACCAAGCTATCCATACGCGACGCAAGTTTTTTAGCACGTACAGTCATTCTTGACGTTGAGCTCTTATTCGGGCTTACAAAAACCACTCTTAGCTATTGTGCTATGGACGCATTTGTGCAAGCCTATGAGTCTTTTACCTCAAGAAATTCTACCTGGTTCAGCGAGGGCCTATCCTTGAAAGCTATAGAGCTTATTAATGAAAATATTATTTGCGCACACGAAAGGCAAACCGAAGAGAATTTGTCTGCCCTTTTATTGGGGAGTTATTTGGCCGGTGTTGCATTTTCTTCTTCGCGCCTGGGGATAATCCACGGCATAGCGCATCCTTTAGGTGTTTTCTACGGCTTGGCGCACGGCTTAATCTGTGCGGTATGTTTTATCCCATCAATCAAGGTAAATAAAGAAACAATGGGTAAAAAATATGACATAATCAGTAAAGTATTAGGAGTAGATTTTGAGAGGAGAGTCGAAGCATTGCTAAAGACATTCGGTATAAGTTCGCCTTTTAAAAATAAAGAGCTTATCGAAAAGGAAAAAATTATTAAAGAAACGCTTGAGTCCGGCTCCACTGCCGCTAATCCGAAAAAGATTACGCGTAAAGATGTTGAATCCATACTTAGTGAAATATTCTAAAATTAGGTAATTTCAAAAAGAAGTAAGGCTTCTTTTTGAAATTAAGGCAGTGCCTTGAATTATAGTTTTAAATAACAAATTTTTATGTTAATATAATACCCTTTTTAAAAGGTGCCTAATATGAAAGTCCATTTAGCAGGTTTTAACGTAGATACGGCGGTCCTAAAGGAACTGCAAGACAAAGCAGGCACCCGTCAAGATATAACCCCGGAAGTTATTTCCGCAGCCTATGCCCGCATAAGCCGCGACCCGCGCTCTATTGAGGAAATCAGAAAAGAAGCCCGTCAAGAAGTAGAGAAGGCAAGAAAATCAAACTCTACCATTATTTTTAAAATGGGCCATCACTCTGTAGCCGAGCACGCTGTTTTTAATTTTGATATTTTAGAGGTTTCAAGGTTAGCGATGGAAGAGGTTGAGAAATTCCGCCTTTCTTCCTATACTGAGAAATCGCAGCGCTATATTACCCTAGATAGAGATTTTGTCGTGCCGCAAGAAATTAAGGGTTCAGACCTCGAAGAGCTGTTTGTGCAGATGATTGAGCGGCAAAACGAAGCTTATTTTAAACTTTTCGAGAAACTAAAAACGCATGTTTTTAAAAAACACGAGAAACTCGCTGGTGACCCTAAGAACCATAACCTTTTAGAAGGCTGGGCAAAGGAAGACGCCCGTTATATTACCGCTTTAGCTACCGAGGCGCAAGTCGGACTCACCATAAATGCCAGAAATCTTGAACTGATGCTACGAAGGTTTGCTTCCTCTAGTTTGGCTGAGGTAAAAAACTTAGGTCAAGCAATATATGAAGAGGTTAGTGGGATAGCCCCTTCAATAGTGATCTTTCATCAAGCTAATGAACGTGATTTGAAAACCTACCCGCAGTTAAAAGAACTTTCCAAAACCCTTCTAAAGAAATCCGCTAAAGCCAAAAGCTTAAAGAAAGCGAAAGAAGTCCAATTAGTTGAATTTACCAAAGACGCGGATAATATTATCGCGGCAGCGCTGTTACATACTTCTTCAAATATTAGTTACCAGCAGTGTTTGGCGGTCATAAAGAAGTTATCTAAGAAAGAAAAATTAAATATTTTTAAGACTGCCTGGCGCAATATGCAGTTTTACGATTCAATGCTACGAGAGTTTGAATATGTTAACCTTACCTTTAATATTATATTGTCGGCAGCTTGTTTCGGCCAGCTTAAGCGCCATAGAATGTCTACCATAACCGCTCAAAGCTATGACCCAAACTTAGGGCTTACTATACCCGAATCTATTAAGGAAATAGGTATGCAGAAATATTTTCAGGAGATTATTGATAAAACAAATGAAGTTTATGATGTTATCAATAGAGAAAAACCTCTGATAGCCCCGTATGTTTTAACCAATGCTCATCGTAGGCGCGTGCTGATGCGGATTAATGCGCGCGAATTATATCATATATCAAGGCTAAGAGAAGATGCCCACGCCCAGTGGGATATACAAAATATCTCTCATACAATGGTAGTAGAAGCAAAAAAAGTAATGCCGCTTACCTTAGGTATTGCCGGCGGCAAAGATAAATATAACGAAATTTATCAAAGTATTTTTGGCGAGCTTCCTAAAGTAACTGAAAGTACGCTTCCGGGCATAAAAAAAATAAAATGAGTTTATTTGATGCGTTTATTCTCGGTATCGTAGAAGGAATAACTGAGTTTTTGCCAATTTCATCCACCGGCCATCTCATGCTTACTTCTCACCTGCTTAAGATAGCTCAGACAGAATTTCTAAAAAGTTTTGATATTTCCATCCAATTGGGGGCGATACTGGCGGTAGTAGTTCTTTATTGGCGGCAGTTAACTTTGAATTTTCAAATTATAAAACGTATAATTACTGCCTTTATCCCTACGGCAATACTCGGCCTTATTTTTTATAAAATAGTTAAGGCTTTTTTGCTCGCCACGCATCAGATAGTACTTTGGGCTTTATTTTTAGGCGGTATTTTTTTAATTATTTTTGAGTTATGCTACCGCGAAAAAAAAGAAGCAGTCGCGGAAGTATCCGCGATAACTTATCCGCAGGCGTTTTTAATCGGCCTATTTCAGTCTCTGGCAATGATACCCGGTGTCTCACGGGCAGCAGCAACTATTTATGGAGGTCTAATCTTAGGCTTGAAAAGAAAAACTATCGTGGAATTTTCTTTTTTACTGGCAGTGCCGACAATGTTAGCGGCTACCTGCTGGGACTTATATAGAAGCGCAGGCAGTTTTTCGCTGGGGCAATTTAGTTTTTTAGCGGTGGGTTTCTTAGTATCGTTTTTAGTAGCAATTTTAAGCATTAAGTTTTTGCTTAATTTTATAAAAAGAAATAATTTTATAGTTTTTGGAATTTATCGGGTAATTATCGCCGTAGTATTTTGGTTGATATGAATTTATTGCTAATTATTTTCGTTCTTTTGATGGGTGCTGGTGTCGGCTGGTCAATCGGCGCCAATGATGCCGCTAACTCTTTAGGAACAGCGGTTGGCTCAAAAGTATTGACTTTGCGCCGCGCAGTTATTTTAATCGCTATTTTTGGTTTTTTAGGAGCGTTTTTGCAGGGCGAGCATGTGACTAAAACTATCGGTAAAGGCATTGTGCCGATAGACACATTAGGTAAAAATGTGGCCTTATATTTGGCATTAGTTACCTGTTTTGCTACATGCGCCTGGGTGATTTTAGCTACTTATTGGAAAATGCCTATTTCTACCAGCCACTCTATTGTAGGCGCGGTTGCCGGAGCAGGCCTTGCTATACATGCGCCGATAAATTGGAATGTGTTTCGGGATATATTTATCTGTTGGATTTTAACTCCGGTAGGCGCCGCCATTTTAGGATATATATTCTTTCGCGTATTTAAAAATATATTTTATAGAATTTTCCCCCGGAAGTACTTACAAAGAATTATAGCGTTTTTGATAACAATAAGCGGTTGTTACGTAGCTTTTACCTGGGGCGCTAACGACGTAGCTAACGCTACGGGGGTTATTGCCGGAGCAGGAGTGCTTACTCCAACAGTGAGCGTAATTTTTGGAGGTATAGCCATAGTTATAGGTATTATTACCTGGGGCTATAAAGTTATAGAGACAATCGGCACTCGCATAACTTACCTTATGCCGATTATGGCATTTTCAGCGCAACTTGCCAGCGCAATCAATGTCCATGTTTATACTCTTTTTGGCATACCTGTTTCTACTAGCCACTCTATTGTGGGGGCTATTTTTGGCGTGGGCCTGGTAAGAGGCATACGCGCCATAAATACGCATATATTAAAAGAGATAGTTGTCTGCTGGTTAGCTACGCCGTTTATTTCCGGGATAATTAGTTTTTTGGTTCTTAAGGCGATTATGAGTTTTGTCAAATGAGACCGTAACTTATGGAGCTACTGCGAAAATAAGTTGCATGGTCGAATTTGACCCCACACCCAGCAATGGGAAGGAGAATGGATGTATTACATATATATGCTAAAAAACGAAACAACAAATGAATTGTATTATGGATACACAAATAATTTAGAGAGAAGAATTGCTGAACATAATAAAAAGCAAAAGTGGGAACTTATATATTATGAAGCATATAAATCAGAACTCGATGCCCGCGATAGAGAAAGAAGG
>JAUYCY010000128.1 GCA_030692055.1 Candidatus Omnitrophota bacterium
GTAGGGGATAAGATAACGGCTGTTGTTATAAAGGTTGATGATCTGGAAAGAAAAATAAGGCTGAGTATCAAAAAAACAAAAGAGTAAGCGATCAAAGACCAGGTCTTTAAGCTATGCAGGATTTCATGGCCAAGACCTGGTCTTGGAGCTTTTATGGACATCAAAAAGCAATTAGAAATAATAAAACGCGGGACAGTGGAGATAATCTCTGAAAAAGAGCTTATCTCGAAGCTGGAGAAGAAAAAGCCGCTCATAGTAAAAGCGGGTTTTGACCCAAGCGCGCCTGACATTCATCTGGGCCATACTGTTTTGCTTCGCAAGCTAAGGCATTTTCAGGATCTTGGCCATAGAGTATTTTTTCTTATAGGCGATTTTACAGGCATGATAGGAGACCCTACCGGCAAGAGCGAGACAAGAAAACGGCTTACGGAAGAAGAGATAGCAAATAACGCAAAGACATACAAAAAGCAGGTCTTTAAGATACTGGATGAGAAAAAAACAGAGGTAGTGTTTAATAGCGCTTGGCTTGGCAAAATGACTTTGAAAAATACCCTGGAATTAATGGCGCACGCTACTGTTTCTCAGGTGCTGGCAAGAGCTGATTTCAGCGAACGTTATAAATCCGGAAAAGATATAAGCCTTCTGGAGTTTATGTATCCGCTTTTGCAGGCATATGATTCAACTGAGCTTAAAGCAGATGTGGAGCTCGGAGGGACAGACCAGAAGTTCAATCTTTTAATGGGAAGGGAGCTGCAGAAAGATTTTGGCCAGGAATCCCAGGTAGTTATAATGACGCCTCTTCTTGTAGGGCTTGACGGCGTTAATAAGATGAGCAAATCTCTTGGTAATCATATAGGTATAGATGAAAAACCAGAAGAAATGTTCGGCAAAGTCATGTCTATGTCAGATGAACTGATGCTCCAGTATTATGAGCTTCTTACAGATGAAAATCTGGATAATATAAGAAAGATGCATCCGATGGAGGCAAAGAAAAAGCTGGCCAGGGATATTGTAAATCAATATCACGGAGAAAGCCTGGCGCAAGCCAGTTTAAAGGATTTTGAGAATAAATTCCAGAAAAGAGACCCTTTTACAGAATTGAAACTTGAAACAAAGCTTTTAAAAGCAAGCCTTTGCGATTTTTTAATAGAAGAAAAAGTCTGCTCCAGTAAAAGCGAATATAGGCGGCTTATTGAACAGGACGCCATAGAGGTAAATGGCGCTCGCATAAAGGAGTTAGAGTTTAAGTTAGAGCCTTCCAAAGAATACTGCATAAAAATCGGAAAAAAACGTTTCCTGAAAATATTATTTAAATAACAAAAAAGCAGTTATTTTTTATTGACAAATTAGCTTATTATTGGTATACTATTTAAAGTGTTATTAAAAGTATAAAGTGGAGCCGAGAAATGATTAATCCCATCAATAATCTAAAAAGAGCGCTTTCCATAGGCATAATTTTTTTATTTTTTGCGGCAGATATATCCTATGCGGCTGCAGTGAGGGTGCCAATGAACATAACTGGCAGGCCAAAAGCAACTCTTGATCTTGAGCGTTCAATAGAGATTTTAGCGTCATGGTTAGAAATTTGTCGTAAAGATGACATATCCGGAGCTATTAGGTTTTTTCCTGACAGGGCAATGGTCATTTTGCTAGATGGCACACCCCAGCCAATAATTGTTCCGGATGGATCGATAAAAGAAGCTGCAAAGTTATTCTGGGGAAGTGTACTTTTAACTCGAAAAAATCCTCCAGTTACTGTGCCTGTTTCGATTAATAGAGAAGATGATATAAGAAGAGTATTAAAAGAAGAAGTCGGTTTGCAAAGAAGAGCAAGCGTTAAGAGAAGACCGTCAGTAAGTCATGATTACGGAAGTTCAGGAACTTTTACCCAGGTTTCAAGGAACAGGTTGTTCGGGCTTACAACTATTCCTACAGAAAAACTAAGTCTGGCGCAGTTGTTTGGGCTGAGAAGGGCAGAAGAAAGCCTTGATGTCCCGGATTTAGATGCAGGATTGCTTAATAGGCCTGGCGCAAGATATTATTTATGGACAGGAAAAGAGCTTAAATATTTTGTGGCCAAGGATGTAAAAAGAGGCGATATAACTAAAACAGGCGACCCTGATTTAGAGCCTATAGTAGAAACCGATTATAAGGTAAGAGCAATAAAGAAGTTTGTAACTGCAGCAGAAATAAAATTCCCTTTTTATATTTTTGCTTATATTCCAGGAGTGCTTGAAGAAGACAGTGACTTTTTAAATATAGACGGAAAAAAGACGCATGCCACAAGGTTGGGCAATATACCTGTGTTAACGCTCGAATTTCTGGCTAATAATCCCCATGGTGTTACTTTAGCCAAAATGATGCATGAAAAGGTAGCGTTTAAAGTAAAGGAAAAGGGAGGAAACGGGATAAACCAGCATATAGCAGGTTTAAAAGCAGAGAATAATTTGTTAGTTCTATATCGTAAGAATGTTCTGATGCAAAAAGCTGGGGTGAAAATAAATAGTGTTGATAGAAACGATAAACTTGCGCTGGTAAGATTAAATATCAAAATAGAGACAATAGAAGCAGCCATTGAAGATGTAAGGATTTCCATAAAGAAAGTTCTGGCTCAGGCTCATGGCATAATAAGTTATTTTAAAAGAATGAACGCGGCAGATGATTATGCTGATACGGGTATAGGCGCGTCGTTCTTAACAGAAAGAGTTTGTGGGGCAGCGCAAATTGTCACAGGGCTGTAAATAAAAATCCTTAAAAAAGTTCTTGACACAGAATTAGCTTG
>JAUYCY010000140.1 GCA_030692055.1 Candidatus Omnitrophota bacterium
CTTATTGTAAAGAAGTTGGGGTGAGGACGCTGCGGCTGGCGGCTGCCGCCACCCAGCCGCCAGCCGCAAGACGAGCCGAACACGCAATAAAATTAGCTGGGAGTGAGCGGCCAAGCGAACGCCAAGTTTGCCCGAGCCCAAGCGAGGGCAAACGGTGCTCGGGAGATGTGGGAGCCCTGCACCATACGGTGCAGGGCGGTGCCTATAAATCTTTCTTCTTGCAACCGTGAATTGTGTTTGGTAATATTATAGGGAAGGTTTGAGAATTAAACCAAGGGGAGTTTTTATTTTTTAATTTCTTTAGTTTCAATATGTTACAGATAGTTTCAGAATGTTTCAAATCCTACCTTTAATCCTTTCTTATTTGTTGGTTCCCAAACCTGTTTAATGTTTCACCATGTTTCAATCGGAATTCTGATAATATCGCCATAGGTTTCTAATAATATTAATCTCGAAAAAAGGAGGAGACCTGTGGCGATAGGCTATCATAAAAATCTTGCACCTGAGCAGCGGTTAGATAAAATTGGTGAGTTACTTGCTAAGGGCGTTTACCTTTATCATCAGAAGAACGCCGATGAAACGAAAAACTCATCAGTGGAAAAAGAAGCACTCCCTATACTAAAAACAAAATGCAGAGAAAATGTTAATTTAGCGCCCGCGATTAATCTTGACGAGAAAATCTTCACTACAAAAGAAACCATAGAATTTTTAAGAATTTCCAGAACTACTCTCTGGAGATTAAGGAAACAAAGCAAATTATCATATTGCGCGCTTGGCAATAAACCTATCCGCTTTAAACTGTCTGAGATTTTAAATTATCTTGGAAACTTAAGGGCTTGACAAATATACGTTGCTATGATATATTTTATATGTATAGTTGAGCAATCATTCAATTATTGGAGAAAAACAATATGACTAAGCGGATCGATGTGTGTAAATTATTTTGTTATAATAAAGCTAAGGTGGATGCTTTGAAAAAATCCATGCCTTCAGATGCTAAACTCACAAAACTTACAGATACATTTAAGGTATTGGGAGATGGCACGCGTGCTAAAATATTACTTTCATTATCTAAGGAAGAACTTTGCGTATGCGATATAGCACACGTGCTGGGTTTAAGCCTTTCCGCTGTCTCTCATCAGCTTAGGATATTACGCAATCTGGGCTTGGTAAAATTCCGCAGCGACGGTAAGATGGCTTTCTATAGCCTCGATAATACCCATATTATGAGATTAGTCAAAGAGGGGATAAAGCATGTTTCTAGCGGAGCTCGGATATAAGATACTAAAGGAATTCATATCATTGACGCTGTCAGTCATTCCATACTTTATTTTAGGAACCGCCTTTGGCGCCATACTTAAGTCATATCTGAAACCGGATTTTGCTTTTAAATATTTAAACCGTGGATTTTTCTCTGTAATTAATGCAAGTATATTGGGAGCAGTTCTTCCTGGGTGCGCTTGTGCTACTATGCCCATGGCAGAAGGTCTAAAGGAAAAAGGAGCAAAACTTGGCACAGTAGCTTCGTTTATTATGGCCTCTCCACTACTAAGTCCTCAAACTGTTGTATTAACGTATGCAATGTTAGGCTGGAAGTTTACCATTGCCAGAATCATCTTTTCATTAACAGGTGCCATAATTCTCGGAATAGCATTTAACTACTTTGAAAAACTAAAGATCAAGGGCTTTGCTTCACCAAATGTATCTTCAGATACTGAATGCGAATCCTGTCTACCTACCTGCAAAGTAGAAAAAATTGGTTTTTGGAAAAGTTTTATTGATATCATTAAGGACTTGGGTAAGTATTTTATCTTAGGAATGTTTATTGCCAGTTTACTTACTGTCCTTATTCCTGAAGAAGCCATACCGAAATACATCGGTTCATCCGGTGTATTCGCTTATTTAGTAGCGGTGTTAGTAGGCATCCCAATATATATTTGTGAAGGCGAAGAAATACCTATTACCTTAGCACTTCTAAAACTCGGGTTAGGCAAAGGCCCTGCTTTTAGTTTTCTCTTGGGTGCTGTAGGAACTTGTATTCCTACGATGCTTATGGCGCAAAAGGTTATCGGCAGGAAGCCCGTTATTTTTTATGTAATTTACTGGTTTTTATTCGCCATAAGTTCAGGGTTAATATTTAGTTTACTCTTTTAATTAGAAAGGACAGCAATAAATGGATAATAAAGTTAAAAAGATAGTAATACCCTTAGCCACATTTGTAATCGTATTTATACTGCATCTACTATATTTTAAACTTATCTCAAGGGAATGCACAGACATTGCCTGGTTTCAAGAGTATATTAAAGGAAAGGAATATTTTCTGGGGATTTCTTATGCCTTATCAATTGCATTTATGGTATTTGCATTTTTAAAGTTCAAAGAAAATAGAAAGAATGCCTTAAGAGCAGCCTTAGGGGGCGGGTTTTTAGCCATTCTTTTATGGTTTTTTTGTTTTCTTTTTGGCTGTTGTGGTTCACCCATGCCGGTTGTTTATTTAAACCTAATTGGTTTATCAACCTTAAGGATTCCTAAACTATTTTTATTGGTAATGACAATTATCTTTATAGGTTTAGGTTATATCTGGCTGGTTAAGAAGTCTCCTAAAAATTGTTGTAATGGTAAGCCTTGTAAATAAGGAAAGAAGTGAAAAAATTCAAACTAACTTATGACTGGCCAATTGAGAAAGGAAAATACTTAGTGGGTAATCCTTTTTCACCCGTGGGAGTGGTAGTTGTTTTATCTGCACCTTATGATAATATACCTAAAGAAACTGAGGAGCTTGTAAGAGCTGGAGTAGAAAAAGGGGCGGGTATCAGTGGCACTTTACAGACTGCAAATATCGGGATTGAAAAAATAGTGGTTAATCTCATTTCTAATCCTAATATACGTTATCTCATATTAACTGGTAGAGAATCAGGGCATTTCCCTGCGGATGCTTTAAAGGCGCTGTTCAGAAACGGGACGGATGAATTCTGCCATATCGTAAAGACAAAGGCGCCTACCGCCATATTGAAGAATATTCCGAAAGAAACAGTAGAGCGTCTAAGGCAGCAAATTCAATTAATAGATTTAAGCGGATGCATTGAAATAAAAATCTTAGAAGAGACAGTGCAGTCTTGCTACCAAGAAAAAGCGACAAACTTTGAAATCGGAGATAGAAGATACAGCCTATATGATAACGGCTATTTTCCTGGCGACCCAATCATTTTTAAATTGACGGATAAATTGAAAGAAAAAGAAAATGGATAAAAAGATTGCAAGGTTAGAAAGTTGCCTTAAGGCAATGAAGAGGTGTTTAAAAATACCAAATGTAGAGAGTTGTATCTGTTTTTCCGATGCCTTTAAGGTACTTAATTCAGAGGTGAGTGAGTTGTATAAGAATAAGGATCAACTCGGTATAGAGACTAAAGAAAGGGTTTTATCTCTCAAAAAAGAAATAGAAGAAATCCAGGGAAATATCTCCAAAGGTAATAAAGAGTGTCTTGGTTGCGTTCCTTGCATAGCCTCTGTGGTTTTCAAAACTTATCCGGATAGGCTGGATAATCTATATTTAAGCGATGAGCTGTAATAGGAGTCTTTAAGTTACAATCAAGCCAAAAAGTATAAAATAAAACTTGACCTATAAATATAATCTTATATAATCTTATATAGTTAGAGTATGAGCTTAACCTTTTGGCAAATTAGAGGTTGATATGACGAATAGCGCATTTATCAAGAGACTCCAACATCTTCCGGTTGAGATTTTAACTAAAATAGCCCGGATTGATGAATTAAAAGGACAGTGGTTCGCAGGGGCTAAATTAAGTCCGCAAGTATTAGGCCGGTTAAAAAGAACCGTTCTCATTACTTCAACCGGCGCATCTACGCGTATTGAAGGAGCACGGCTCTCTGACGAAGATGTTGAGAGACTCATGCAGGGAATTACTGTGCAGAAGTTCAGTGACAGAGATAAACAGGAAGTAGAAGGGTACTATGAATTGCTCCGGAATGTTTTTGATTCATGGAAAAGCATTAAATTTTCAGAGAATACTGTAAAACATTTTCACAAGGAGATTTTAAAGTATGTAGAGAAAGATGGGCTTCATAGGGGAGAATATAAGAAAAAAGAGAATAAGGTAGAGATGATTAATGCCGCGGGGGAGAGAATTGGCATACTTTTTGACACTACGCCGGCATATCTTACTCCAAAAGAAATGCAGGAATTAGTCGAAGCTACGCAAAGTACACTTAAAGAAAGTAGGCTGCATCCCTTACTCACTATAAGCAATTTTCTAGTAGAATTTTTAAATATCCATCCTTTTCAAGATGGAAATGGTAGGCTTTCGCGCATTCTTACAAATCTTCTGCTACTAGAGGCAGGATATTTGTATATGCCTTATGTTTCCCATGAGAAGCTAGTAGAGGATAATAAGCCAGATTATTATATGGCTCTGAGGAAGAGTCAGAAAACATTAAAAACTACCCATCCGAACATTGTGCCGTGGTTGGATTTTTTTCTATCTATTGTTCTTAAGCAATCAGAAATGGCAGTTGACTTATTGTCGAAAGAAAATGTTGAGAAACTCTTATCCGTAAAGCAGTTGGCTGTATGGCAATACCTGCAAACTGTTAATGAGGCATCGCCACTTGAAATAGCAAGGAAAGCAAAAGTAGCACGGCCTACAGTGAACCAAGCTTTAGATAGACTTATGCGCCTTAAAAAAATTGAACGGATTGGCTTAGGAAGAAGCACAAGATATCGCAAAATTTAAAGAGAAAATAAGGACCTCATTTAGTGATTGATTATTTTGACGAAGATATTCGATTAATGCTACGGTTTCAGGATGGCGAGGAGTCTTGCTTTGAGCAGCTGGTAGAGCGCCACAAGAATAGAGTTTTTAACTTGGCCTATAGGTTTTTAGGAAATTATGAAGAAGCAGAGGACCTGGCGCAAGAAATATTTATTAAGATTTACCGCGCAAAGAATACTTATATACCAAAAGCAAAGTTTACTACCTGGCTTTATGCTATATGTAAGAATACCTGCCTAAAAAAGTTATGTAAAAAGAAGCCGGAAATAGTGTCCCTGCAAGAGCGCATAGAACTGCAAGAAGATTCGGTTACTCACCAGATTGCCGATTCACATATTCCTTCGCCTTTAGCTTC
>JAUYCY010000054.1 GCA_030692055.1 Candidatus Omnitrophota bacterium
CTCGGCGAATACCCCGTGGCTCGCCACGGGGATGAAGCCGAAATCGTAAACGTAGTTGACCTCATTCCAAGGCAATGAATGAACCAGTGATAATATTAGCATAGAACATACTCCGCGGCTTGCCGCGGAGACTGGTTGATTATTTAAATGAAAATTTATTGCGAAGCCTTTAACGATTATCTTAAAGTAGAAAAGGGTTTGGCTCACAATTCTATTCTTTCCTATAATCAAGACCTAAAAAAATACGTTAGTTATTTAGACGCTAAGGGTATAAGAGAACCCGCCAAGATAGTTTCGAAAGATATCAGTGAATTTATGTTTTCTCTGCGTAATAAAATAGCAGTAATCAGCATAGCGCGCATACTTTCTACTGTTAAATCTTTCCATGGATTCTTGATGCGAGAAAAGATAATTGTTTCTAACCCCGCAGATTTTTTGGAAACACCAAAAATAGAGAAAAAGATACCTTCTTATTTAAATTTTGACGAGGTAAATAAACTTTTAAAAGAGCCAAACTTAAAGAATAGCCAAGGTATACGCGCGAGGGCGATTTTAGAACTTATGTATGCAACAGGGATGCGTGTTTCTGAGGTATCGTTTCTGAAAAATTCTGATCTTAATTTGGATTTAGGGTTTATCAAATGTAAAGGTAAAGGCTCTAAAGAAAGAATTGTTCCGGTAGGAAAAGTAGCGCAACAGTTTATACACAAGTATTTAATCGAAGCGCGCCCAAAGCTTTTAAAGAAAAATGTTTCGCAATATCTATTTCTTGCTCAGGGAGGCAGGAGATTATCACGTCAAAGTATTTGGAAGATGGTAAAGAAAATGGTTACAAAAGCGGCAATAAGGAAGAAAGTTACTCCACATACCTTACGGCATTCTTTTGCTACGCATCTTTTGGAAAGAGGCGCGGATTTACGCAGCGTCCAGGAGATGCTGGGCCACGCCAGCATTATTACCACCCAAATTTATACCCATATAAACCAGACGAGGCTAAAAGAGATTCACAATAAGTTTCATCCACGCGCTAAATAAGATTATGGTTAACAAATTAAAAAAAATAAATTTCAATTTCCACAACATTTTAACAATTCTTTCTGATTTATCAAATTGCTTAGGTTTTAAAATTTACCTTGTAGGCGGAGTTGTTAGGGATTTACTATTAGGGGAAGATATTTTTGATTTAGATGTCGTTGTGGAAGGTGATGCTATAGTTTTTGCTCAAAAGGTAGCCCAAACGCATAATAAAAATTTTAAGAGGCATCATGCCTTTGGCACGGCTACCGTATATTTTGATAAACAACATATAGATTTTGTTACTGCGCGCAGAGAAACTTATGCTAGTTGGGGGGTTTTGCCTAGGGTAGAGCCGGCCACGCTTAGAGAGGATTTATTGCGCCGCGATTTCACTGTTAACGCTATGGCTGTAAGTTTAAATAAAGATGATTACGGCAATTTGGTAGACTTTTATAAAGGGCGAATTGATTTAAGAAAAGGGCTGATTAGGGTGCTGCATAAAAATAGTTTTTTGGATGACCCAACGAGGATACTGCGCGCAATAAGGTTTGAACAGAGATTCTCTTTTAGGATAGAGGCGCGCACACTGCGCTGGGCGAAGGAATCAATTAGCTTGGGGGGCTTAGGCTTAGTCAGCCCGCATCGGCTGCGCGATGAGTTGGTTCTTGTACTAAAAGAAAAACGGCCCTACCGCTATATAAAAAGAATAGACCAGTTAGGAGTTTTTACTTTTATTCATAAAAAGTTCAAGCTGACACGCAGTGACCTTAAGCTTATTTCAAACATAGAAAAGACAGTTTCGCTTTACAAAAAGAAATTTAAAAAACATAGAAAATTAGAAGAATGGCTTATATATCTTACCGCGCTTTTAATTAGATTACCCCACAAAGACATTTCGCAGTTTTTAGAAAGCTTTGGTTTAAAGAAGGGAGAAAGAATAAGGATACTTTCAATTTATAAAAATATTCATAGAATTAAACGATTAGACAGTAATTTAAAGCCGCACATGATTTATCGCCTTATTAATCCTTTAAGTTTTGAGAGCATATTATTTTTTTACGCCTATTACCCACAGCGTAGGTTGCGAAAAAACATAGAGCTTTTTTTAGATATTTTAGTCCATATGCGGCTTCAGGTAAAAGGAGAAGACTTAAAAGGTTTAGGGTGTAGGCCCCATAGCCTGTACGGAAAAATTTTGGAAAAAATTCTCTACGCCAAGATAGATAAAGGATTTATGACCAAGAAAGAAGAGATTGAGTTAGCAAGGCTATTTTTCGAAAAACTATCTAAGAAGGTAAATCAACCCATTCGACTCACCCCGCGCTAAACAGATTGGGTCAAATCAATCTGTGGTCGGGTATCTGTTCTTTGAGAATATAACGTAAACAACACCATGTATCTATGGTAAAATATCTCCATACAGGAGGGTACTTACCATGGCATATATTAAAGGCAACCGTAATCAAA
>JAUYCY010000090.1 GCA_030692055.1 Candidatus Omnitrophota bacterium
CAACCAGTCTCCGCGGCAAGCCGCGGAGTATGTTCTATACTAATATTATCACTGGTTCATTCATTGCCTTGGAATGAGGTCAACTACGTTTACGATTTCGGCTTCATCCCCGTGGCAAGCCACGGGGTAAACGCCTGAGAGAGAATAAAATTAAATATTTCTTAAGTGGTCTTGGGGATAAAAATTTTTTCTTTGTATTCATAGCATAGTTATAGCAATTTTTATAGCCAAGGCCTAAGGGGCGGGTAACGATGTTTATCGCTAAGTCTTCTTGGCTATGTAAAGTCTTCGGACATAAGTTTACTAAGATTAAAGATTTGAGAATAGCGCCTTTAAAAAGAGAAAGAGTCGTATATCGTTGTTCTAGATGTAACCTTCCTTTAATTTTACGCGAAAAAGATAGAAGGAATGGGGATAGGCGTGAAGAGGAACGACGACAAAGGCGTCACTTTAATACCGTTACCCTTAAATATACTTCATGAGACTACGAAGCTTTCCCATTTTTTGTGCAATTTTTTCTTTTAACGTCTTTAAATACTGTAAGTTACAGAAAATTAGCGATATATTTTTTAGGAAAGCTTCTGATTCCAGCGATTTCCGCCAGAGGCGGATCAGCCTTCGGCTGAAAATACAGATTACAGAGATTTAAAACATATGAAAATTAATAAAAATCACCGTAATCTTCTCATAATCGGTGTAATCAAGTTCTTTCCCTTCGCTACAAACTTGGGAAAGAACTAAAAAAATACAAAAATTTTGAGGTTGTATTCCCGGAAAATGGTGTTATATTTAAAATTAAGGTAGAAGAAATTGTTGAGATTGGCACTAGCGGTAACTTAAAGAGGATAAATGAACGAAGCGGTTTATAAAGGGTGATTTGAGAAACGTAAAAGGGAGTGAACTATGAAAAATATGAAAATTCTACTTGTCGATGACGAAAAGGATTTTCTGGAGATTATGGGTACGCGTATTCGAGGCTGGGGTTGTGATTTAATTAAAGCTTCGGATGGTAAAAAGGCGCTTAAAGCACTAAAGACAGAGGCGCCTGATATAGTTATCTTGGATTATATGATGCCAGATATGAGCGGGGTGGAAGTTTTAAAAGAAATACGGAAAATAAACAAAACAATTCCGGTAATTATGTTTACGGCATACCCTAACATGAAAACTATGGAAGATACAGAACGGTTAGGTATATCTGCATTTGTTCCTAAACTCAGTGCCTATACGGATACAGTTAATTCGTTAAAAGTAGCTGTTGGTATCGCTAGCAAGAATTTAGGTACAGATAATAAATAAAAAGTGTATTCGTATCTTGCGGTATAGGAGAGTATAAGGCTGACCTTCCTTTAGACTTCTCCTTTAAATGTATTAGGAGGGTCTACCCTGCTGGGTTAAAGGTATAGGAAGGTCTATATAACTTTAGCTAGTCAATACTAATCCCACCATTAATTCTTTTATGCTTTTAGGAAGGTAACTGTAGCAATTCTTGGAAATAGTTATTCAACGCTATTTTATGTTGATGATGCATTTGGGAAGAAAGGCTTAGGAGTTTTGTTTTCTCAAGTAAATTTGTTATTTCTTTTTTAGAATATTGTAGGGCGCCAGAGGTAGTTATAATTTCACGTATTTTCAACAAATCCGATTTATTCACAAATTCACTTGTTAAGATCTTTCTAATGGTGGATTTTTCTATTTTCGAAGAATGATGATATGCATACCATATGAGAATAGTTTTTTTTGCTTCCTGTAAATCAGTAAGTGTTGATTTACCAATTTCTTCTTCCTTGCCGAATATACCCAAGATATCATCTTTTATCTGGAATGCCCTTCCCGAATGCATCCCATATTTAAAAATCAAGTCTACTTGTTTTTTGTTTGCACCGGCAAGTTGCGCTCCCATAGCAAGCGGTGTCGCAAAGGTATAATAAGCAGTTTTAAAGTCATATATTCTATATATTTCTTCTTTAGTTATTTTATCCATATTTTTTAAGCCAGCCAATAACTCTATAAACTCGCCGCTTCCCGTATGGATCGTCGCATTGATAAACATCCGTAACGCCTTTTCTTTACGTTTTGGATCTTCTTTTATGGATAAGAACGTATCTATTGCCATCGCATACACAATATCGCCAATGACAATTGCTAAATCCTGCCCACTAAATTTAATATTTTTATGACCTCTAAGATGTTTATTGAACATTGCATGTATTGAAGGTTTACCGCGCCTGGTGTCAGACTTATCAATAATATCGTCATGGATAAGCAGAAAATCGTGGAGGAGTTCGAGCGCTAAAGCGCTCCTATACAATCCCGGCATTTCTTTCTTTATAAAGCCAAGATAGCCGATCACGAACAAAATAGGGCGAATTCGTTTGCCTTTTCGTGATATAAATTCTTTTATGTTTTCAGAAATTAGGGGGGATATCTGACGCAAAGAATATAATTTATCGATACTACGAATATAGCTTGCGAGTTTTTCTTCCACTCTGTCTTTTATTTTTAAAAACATAGACCTATGTTAGCATAGGGAAAGTATAAGCGCAAACAAAATGTATGCCTATTTATTCTCTCTCGGCGAATACCCCGTGGCTTGCCACGGGGATGAAGCCGAAATCGTAAACGTAGTTGACCTCATTCCAAGGCAATGAATGAACCAGTGATAATATTAGCATAGAACATACTCCGCGGCTTGCCGCGG
>JAUYCY010000112.1 GCA_030692055.1 Candidatus Omnitrophota bacterium
GCCGGCTGAAGATATCCTGACTGATTTTATGCGCCAGCTTGAAAAAACTTCTTTCATCTTAGAAGCAAGCCTGGTTTCGTCTACGCATACTAATGATGTGCAGCGGTTTGAGATAAGATGCGTTGCGCGGTTAGAAATACCGCAAAATAAGTAATACTATGGCAAAAAACATGACTGTTTCTCAGAAAAAAATACTTATTATCGTAGGTGCGGGAATATTTACTTTTCTTATTTTTTTGTTATTTATATATTTACCAACACAGGCAACGCTAAAACGCCTCAAGGCGCAGCTGGCAGAAATTGAAGCGCAGCAACAAGAAGTTGAAATAATTGCCAGCGGGGGTAAAACCATTGAGGAAGGGATAAGGCTTTTAAAAGAACGGTATAATACACTTAACGGATACTTTCCGGTCACAGAGGAAGAAACCTTGAAATTGATTATTAACCTTGCGAAAGATATGAAAGTTGATATTGATTCCATAGAGCCTCGTGAAAAGGTGATTTTTGTAGATGAAAACAATACCGCGCAGCAGATAGAAGGGAAAACTTGTTATAAAATTCCGGTTTCTATGAAAATGCGTTGTAGCTATAAGGACTTTGTTGGTTACACAGAGGCTTTAAGAAAGTCTCTGGCAGCATTTATCACAGTAGAAAAATTGCAGATAGAAAAGAATCATGAAGACGTTAAAAAACTAAATATCTATGTGGAAATTAATGTATATTTATTGGCGTAACTGAGGGGGTAAGCATACATATTAGAAATGAAATTAAGCCAGCTGGATAAAATCAAAATTGGCGTAGTAATATTATTAGTAATAATTTTAATATTTGCGGTAGCCAATGCTATAAAGGGTGGCAAGAAGCAAAAAAAAACCCCACAGCAGCCATCTTCTGCTGTCGTCATACCCTTAACCAGTACTAAATCTAGCGGCACCTCTGGCGGTAAATCTCTTTACCGCAGGCTTGAAGATGAGTCGGATAAATTGAATTTAGAAAGAGACCCCTTTATGCGCAGCCAATCGATAAGTGTTGAAAAGGAACTTTCCGGTATTAATCTTTCAGGCATTATTTGGGATGCTAAAAATCCAAAAGCGATAATCAATGGCAAGATTATAAGTGTCGGTTCTAAAATTAAAGAAAATACAGTAGTTGTGATAAAGCCTGACGGAGTTGTCTTAACTGACGGTGAGAGAGAATTTGAAATAAACATAAAAAAATAGACTAAAAAGCCTATGCCTAAAGAGTTAATCCTTGTCGGCGATAAAGTCTTAATTAGCCCTGATGAGGGTGAAGGTAAAACTGATGCCGGGTTATATTTGCCCCAGAATGTCAGAGAAAAAGAAAGAGTTCAGGCTGGACGCATAGTAAAAATCGGCCCAGGCTATCCTGTGCCGGACCCTTCCAGTTTGGATAATGAGCCTTGGGCAAAAACTTCCAAAGACAAATATTTCCCTCTGCAAGCAAATGTGGGGGATTACTGTATATTTTTGCGTGACCAAGGTATTGAAATTACTTTTGAAAAGAAACGCTATATAGTGGCTTCTCAATCCGCGATACTTGTTTTGATAAGAGATAATTCCAAGAGTAGCCTGGCCGAAGTTTAGCACATCGTAATTATTAGTTAGAAAAATATGATTACAAAATATATAAAAAGATTAAAGCCTATTTTAATTATTCTTTTAATTGCCCTAGCGGCATTCTTTGTATATCAATTTTCTTTAAAATATATTTATGAGAACAAAATTTTAAAAGAAATTATTACGAGACTAGAGGCAGATTCGCGTATCGCCGAAGTTATCGTCACAGATGTGAGATATGATAAAGCTACCGGAAAAGCACTGACAACTATAAAATTTCTAGAATACGATGTCAAAAATCGTCCGCTTAAACCAAAATACTTCACTTTTTCTGGTAATGTCATCCAGTTCCAGTCCCTAGTCATACGTTTTGACGAGTTATATGTTAAAAAAGCCGATATGCTGCGTGGCAGGAGCGCGTATTTATTTTGGAAAGTATTTATGCTTGATGGTAAAAATACAGAGATATACGATTTAGTGAAAGTAAACGAAGTTCCTCAGGGTTATAAAATAGAAAGGGGCAGGAATGTATTTGAAGAAAGGCTATGGAGAAATTTTTGGCGCTATGCTATAGGTGTTAAGGAAGCGAAAAATATGGGCATAAAGAATGCACAGATAGAAGCACCGGGGACTCGCTTCGTTGCAGGTATGGTTTATGCCTTGAAGATAGAGCACGATGGCGGGATGCGGATAGATGCTTCACCCATACCGGATATCTTGAAGGGAGAAAAAATAATTAATTAGCTTTAAGTTACTTGCCTGCCGGCAGGCAAGTAATAAGCTTTAAGTCGAATACACTTAAACCTATCTTTTGCGAAAGCAAAAGTGTCCGAAGG
Organism: Candidatus Omnitrophota bacterium; assembly: GCA_030692055.1. Next base: position 2,414 of record JAUYCY010000112.1, read on the forward strand.
ACAAATTATGGGTTCAACTCTTATTGTTAAAGGTTTCTTGCGCATTCCTGTTCTTTTATGTTTTGTAAAAAATTTTATTGTCTATCAATGGCAATGTTGGAACCAATATTAAAGAAAAACTTTGCCTTCAGCAAAGATTGGTTACAACCGCTGGTTCGTTTGAGAATATAAGCATTTCACATTAGCAAAAGCTACTCTCTACCATAAAAAGCTTTGTAACCTTTTCTTACGCAGGCAATGTGTAAAACTTGTTGTACAACAATAACTTTACGATTACAAGAGCAGCCTAATGCTCAATTTCGGTTAAATATAATATATGATTAAATTTCTTATTTTTTTAATAATATTTATTATATTATTTGTCGGTTATGCAAAATATCTTGAGAGTAGGAGTATTTTTTTTCCTATGAAAAATGTTGAATATTTTCCTGATTCCGCCGGGCTTGCCTTCGAAAATGTTTATATTACTACAGCAGACAATATTAAAATAAACGGCTGGTTTATTCCCCGTAAAGATGCGCGCTATACACTTTTATTTTTCCACGGTAATGCCGGAAATATTGGCCACCGGTTAGAAAAAATAAAATTGCTTTATGACGCGGGTGTAAACCCCGTTAGAGAACTTCGTTCCTTAACGGTTAACGCTGACGGTGGCATTGAACCACCATCAGCTTCTTTATTTTCACCACCGACTTCGTCGGTGGCTTTCTCTAACGGGGTAAACATATTTATCATAGACTATAGAGGATACGGGCAAAGCCAAGGCAAACCCTCCGAAAAAGGGTTATATCTTGATGCAAAATCCGCCTATGACTATTTGGTAAATAATCGGCATATTCAGCCGCAAGATATTATACTTTATGGAGAATCTATTGGCGGTGCGGTTGCAATAAATCTTGCCTCTAGTGCAAAAGTCAGAGCGCTAATTGCAGAAGAAACGTTTACCAACATCAGCGATATGGCAAAGAAGATTTATCCGATTATACCTTCTTTTTTTATTTCCGCGAAATTTGATTCTTTGGCGAAAATTAAAAATATAGATGCGCCAAAACTATTTATTTATAGTAAAAATGATGAAATAGTGCCTTTAGAATTAACCAGGAAACTTTACGATGCCGCAAAAGACCCTAAACAATTCGTGGAACTATCAGGAGGGCACAACAGCGCATTTTTGGATTCCAGAGATATGTATGTATCCGCAGTAAACGTGTTTATAAAAAAATTAAAATAGATGCTAAAGAAGATTTTCAATACTTTTTTGTTATTTATCATTGCGGCTATTTTTCTCACCTTTCTCCTAAGGGGCCATTTATTAAAAACCTATATTATTGGTTATGCTAAAAATAATCTCCGTAGCACCTGTACCATAGGTAAAATTCATCTTTCTTCTAAGAGCATCCAAATAAAAAATCTAAATTTGAACAACAAAGATACATCTTTAAATTTTAAAAGTATAGTTATACCGTTTGATATTTTTAAACTTTCAAGAATGCCGATTTCAGGTGTATCTTTAGATAGCGCTATGCTAAAAATAAATAATCTAAAAAGAATAAAAAATATGTTTCCTGCCACAAAAGGTGCCTCAGGCGGCGCAACCATGACCATATCGTTGTTTAATTTTGACCTTAACGATATTTCTATAAACTTAGAGCAGGCGAGCGAGATAAATTTAAATGCTAATTTATCCCTTAAGGGAAAAATTGAAAATAACAATGTTATGGTAGATAACATCGTTATTTCTCAAGGGAATTTACGAGGCGCAAATTTTAAGGCAAACAATTTAACGCTAAGAAAACACAACCAAGACTTATATAAGCTCAATATTTCGGATTTAACTATTGGGAGTAAAGGATTCAAAAATATAAACATCCCATTAAAGATAAAAGTAAATAAGGTGATTTTTCCCAGGGCAGCGAATATATTTTTTGGACCAGAAGCCTACGCAACAGGAGTTTTTTGTTTTGGCGGCAAAGAGGTTTATCCCGTTAGAAAATACCCTGTGGCTTGCCACAGGGTTCTTCCAAATTTTACGAACACGGGGTTTCCCACCGAAGGCGGATCCCTGCCCGTCCGCCAGAGCGGCGCCCCTGGCGGAAATACCCCGTGTGAGTTTTCTAACGGGATTTATTTAGATGCAGATTTTGAGAACGTTTCTTTTGAGAATATTATAAGTATTATTGCCGGCGAAGATAATGCAACTATAAGGGGTACATTCAATGGGAACTTGACGCTTTACTGGGATGGCGATAAATTAATCAAATTAGCGGGTAGTTTTCATAACAAAGAAGGAGGTTTCATCAACATAAAGAAAGAGACATCGCTTGATTTTATAAAAAATTACCTTGATGCGTTGTCCTATAAAGCCCTGATTGATAATCTTAAAAATTATGAGTATAATATAGGAGAAATAAGCATTGTTAACGAGAGGGATATTTTAAGCTTAAAAATGGATTTTAGCTCAGAAAAAATGGGCAGAAGGAATTTAATAATAAATTTACATAACATATTGGAGGTCAAATGAGGCAGAAACTTTTCAAGTCGAAAGGTGTAGAAAAGTTGCGTAGCCGAATTTGACCCTTGACAAACTTGACCAAGTTCGTCAAGGGTTCAATTCAACTAAGTAATTTTTCTGCGCTTACAGCTTGGAAAATTACAGTTTCATTGAAGGAGGTATACAATGAAAAGATTTGTTTTCGTTTTCGCTCTTTTCGCTGTTTTTGGTTGTGCAAAAGTCAATCTACAAACTTCACAACCTATAAAATTGGATATCAATATGCGTGTTGATGTGTACCAGCATGTAGCTAAGGATATTGATGATATTGAAAATATTGTTTCCGGTTCTAACAAACAAGCCCAGCCAAAAGAAGGGCAAAGCATGTTGAATTATTTTATCGCTAATGTTTATGCGCAGGATAGTTTGAGCCCAGAAGTAGAAGAGGCAGCACTACGCCGTAAAGCCAGATTTAGCGAAGTTACATCTTTACAGGAAAAAGGAACGATTGGAGAAAATAGGCTAGGGTTGCTAGAAATAAGGGCCAGTGGAAATTCTTCGCTAGAAAAATTCGTTAAGGAAGAAAACGATGATAGAATGATTATTTATAGAGGAATTGCTGCAAAGAATGGTACCTCAGTCGAAGAGGTTCAAAAACTATACGCGAAAAAGCTTCAAGAGAATGCTCCAGGGGGGACGCCCCTACAGGCTTCGTCGGGTGAGTGGAAAATAAAATAATAAGCATGAACCAATTTTTAAGAAAGCCGATGCCTATCTATCTTAAAGCATTAATTCTTTTTTTTGTCTTTGGCGTAAGCGGCTGCGCTACCTTAAGCCATATGGATGAATTATTAACCTTGAAAAGCGTTGCCGATAGTCAGAACGATATCGAGAGATATTTAGCGAAACAAGAAAAAGGTTTTAATAAATTACTTAGTGATATAAAAAACAACCGTTTAAAAGTTGGTATTACTAAAAAGTATATAATTACTACATATTCAGAGCCTATATTAGTTAAAAGTTCGGATAAAGATCAGACAAGAGGCGAAATTTTGCTTTATCGCCATCCTACGAATTATTTTAAATCTGATAGAATATACCTTTATATTGACGAAAATAATAGGCTTATTATCTGGGAATTAAAGCCTACTGATAGTTAACCTGTGGATATTGCTGTCGGAATTTTACGGATTTTTTAAAGATTTTATTGATATTTTAGCGTTATTATGCTATATTCAATTAAATTTTTTAAAAAATTTTGATTTTTTCATAAAAGAGGATATTTATCCTTAACATTGTGCATAAAATTAATAAAGATACAGCGCAGATATTATCTTATATCCAGGAGAAATATTCCAAAATAGGCGCTAAAGTTTTTTATCCGCCAGCCAGCGCTTGTCCTAACAGTTTTAGTTCGGGCAATGAGGTTCTGCGCGTATTGAGTCTTCTCAAATTATCCGGCAACGCTGTGTTTATTTCGGAACCTAAAGACAAAGGAAGGGAGTTAGTTAATCAGGTATTATTTTGTCTTTCTAAGGATAAGATTAATATCAGTGCTATTCAATTAGATATTGAGGCGTTAACTACGGCAGATAAAAAGCAGGCAGGATTTAATTTTCAAAATATTATTCAGTATCTTCAGGCTTACGAAGGTAAAGTAGTTCTATTTATTACTGCCCTGGGAAAAGTGCTGGAAGAGGAGAGTATTATTTCTGCACTTTACAAGGGCGTAGAACAAAAATCCATCCCGATTCTAAGCGTTATAGATATGAAAGAGTTTCATAAACTCGAGGAAGTACCGAAACTTTCGGGTTTACTTCAATTTATTCTTACCGAGAAGAACCATGTTCTACATAAACGTGACAAATCCGTTCTTATTATCGGTGCAAGCTCTTTGTTTGGAAATACGGTTTATCGCTCTTTTTGCCGGCAATATCAAAATGTCAGAGGTACAGGTTTTAGCAAGGCATCTTCCTTTGGCTTTGATAAATTGGATGTTACCTGTGAAGAAGAAATAAAGGCATATTTTACAAAATATCCTCATTTTGATATTATAATTTATATCGCTGGTGAAGCTAATGCAGATATAGCTGAAAAAGAGAGAGACAAAGCGCACATGCTAAATGTTGATGCTGTTTCGAATATCGCACGGTATATAAAAAATTGTAAGTTTGTTTATATATCTTCCGAATATGTATTTGACGGCAGTAGCGGACCTTATGGCTCCAGTTCTGGTGCTAACCCAATAAATTATTACGGTTGTACCAAGTTAGAGGGAGAAAAAGTTTCTTTAAAGAATTTTCCCGATGCTTTAATTGTACGCCTGGGTGCTCTTTATGGTTATAACGGCCCTTATGATAAAGAAACTACCGTAAGTAAGCTTATTGCAAGTTTGGATAAGCCCCAAGCGCTTAAGGCAGATAACGTTCAAATTAAACATCCATTGTTACTTGAAGATGCTGCCGGGACATTGCTGAAACTTCTTGATTATGGAGTAAGCGGAGTGTACCAGACAAACGGGCCAGAAGGATTGAATAAGCAGGAAATGGCAGAGAGAATTGCAGCAATAAAGAATGAGCTAACCGGAGGCTCGTTTTCTTATCCCATCATCGGCGTTAAGCAGACTGCAGTTGCAGCCAAACCTTTAAATACCCATATGGTCAATGTGGATACCCCAAGGCCGTTTGATGAAGGGATACGGATTTTGCTTACCGGAAAACAAACATAAATAATATGAGTAGTAATAGCGATAGCCCCTTTAATTTAAGCCTTCAGCAGGATATTGCTGCCTTAAATCTCGAAGATATTGATTTCCTTACAAAACAGCCGATTAAGTTTATTGAAGGTAATTTCGCTGACTATATGTGGGGCGGATACCATCTTTACGATATGAAAGGGTTACCTTATGACAAAAATAGCCGTATTGCAGCTGAGTCTTGGGAAGTTTCCGGCCATCGAAAGTATCCGTCGTGCGTTATGATGCCGAACGGAAGCATTTTTTCTTTTATAGATTTACTTAAAAATAGGCATTTAGCCGGTTTAATTTTGGGTGAAGCTGTCCTAGAGCACTTTGGACAGAATTTTCCTATCCTGGTTAAATTTGTTGATGTGCATAAACATATGTCAGCACATCTTCATCCGTCGCACGCGCACGCTAAGGCTTTAGGGGAAAAAGACCCGGGTAAAGAAGAAGTTTTTATAGTTTTAGATTTACATAAAGACGCGGAAAGCGCATTATACCTAGGTTTAAAAGATGAGGTAACTCGCGAAGCTTTTGAAACTGCCATTAGCAAAGAAGAAAATATTCTTAATCTATCACATAAGATTTATGTTAAGCCGGGTGAGATTTACCGTATACCATCGGGTGTTCTTCATTGCTGGACCGGAGGCTCTATTGCAGTAGAGATTACAGAATCTAGCGATTTAACCTACCGCTTGTATGATTTTCGCCGTCAAAGGCCTACACATATTAGAAAAGGATTGGTTTCTATTGATTATAAATGTAAGCAAGGCTTAGCGCTGGAAGAAGAATGTAGGGGTTTGTGGCAACCAACGCCGGCTCAAGGGCTAGATATTGTTATGACGCATAATGCGTTGAGGGTCGAGCGCCTTAGCGTTGATTCAGGCGCTGAGCCGGTCGAAATCCATAGCCGTAATAACTTTGAAGCATTGATGGGAATTAATGGTTCAATTGAAATTATGTCTTTAAAAAATGACTGGCTTGTTAGTTTAAATAAAGGAAAGTCTCTGCTTATTCCATCTAAAGCCGGCGATTACCGAGTCTATGGCCTTAACGGGGTAGGTAACAATCAAGCTCTGCGTATTAGCATGAAGATTCCGGATGATAATGTTAGCTAAAACAAGTGGCTGAGGCGTTCAAAATTTAGCGAAGAATATTCCCGCCTGAACTTCAAAATCAAGTATAAAAATACTACAAAAAAATAATTTTTATGGTACAATATGTCATTGTTGATTTTTTTAGAAGGATTATTGGTTCCACGGTAAATTATTCTAAAAAATATGCATGTAAACAAAAATATTACATTATCTGGCTGCAAAGTATTTTTTGACTTTGACAATACTATTATACCCTTTGATGTCATTGATGATATTGTAGAACGTTTCTCGGCCAGTCAGCGCTGGCGCCAGATTGAAGAGGATTGGAAAAGCGGTAAAATCGGTTCTAGGGAATGTTTAGAGGGCCAGTTTAAGGAAGTCAGGGTTAAAAAAGACGTATTCATTCATTATCTTTCAACCATAAAGATAGACGAACATTTTTCAAAAATCCTAAAGCTTTTAGCGCGTTCTAAAGCCTCTGTCGCCATAGTGAGCGACAGTTTCTCCTTTATTATTAACTATATCTTAAAGAATAACGGCATAAACGGAGTAAAAGTATATTCAAACAGGCTTAAGTTTGATAAAGATAAATTTATTCTTGAGTTTCCTTATTTCAACAAACAATGCCCAAAATGCGCGAACTGTAAAAAAGAGCACTTACTTAATCACGGTATTACAGATAAAATTTCCATTTATATCGGAGACGGGCTTTCTGATGTTTGCCCTGCCAGCCACTCTGATATTGTATTTGCAAAGGCGAGCTTGCTTGAGCATTTCAAAAAACAAAAAAAGAAATATATTGAATTTGACACATTAGCGGTTGTATATAATCATTTTAAGGAGCTTGCGTAATGGCAAAAAAAGAAAAAACTACGTTAAAGTCACAAAGGGAACTTTTAAAGCTTGAACAAAAATATTGCTCGTGGGGCGACACCGTCCATTATTCTAAAGAACCAAAGATATTTGCCCGCGCAAACGATTCGTATTTATATGACGAACAAAACGTCGAATACCTTGATTTACAGATGTGGTATTCGGCTGCAAGCTTAGGCTATGGGAATAAACGCTTAAACGCTGTCTTAAAAAATCAAATAGATAAACTTCCTCAGCTTGCCTGCCAGTATTTACATAGAGAAAAAATTGAGCTCGCTACAAAACTCTGTCAACTTAACGAAAATAAATTTAATACTAAAGGTAGAGTCCATTTTAGTGTCGGAGGAGCTTCGGCGGTTGAAGATTCCATGAAATTAGTAAGGAACGCAACCGGTAAAAACTTAGTATTTGCATACTTTGGCAGCTACCATGGCCGTACCTTTGAAACAAGTTCTATTACTTCAAGTTATAGGTATCGGCGCCGTTTCGGCCATTTTGCAAACCGTGCTCATTTTTTACCATACCCATATTGTTTCCGTTGTTTTTACGGTAAAAACAAAGAAACTTGCGGATTATATTGCGTTAAGCAATTTGAAAAGCTGTTTGAATCAGAATACTACTCCGTATATGACCATAAAGCCAACGAATGTGAGTTCGCGGCATTTTATGCGGAGGCAGTGCAGGGTACCGGCGGCTATATTGTTCCGCCAAAAAACTACTTTAAAGAATTTAAGAAGATTTTAGATAGATACCATATATTTTTAATAGACGATGAAATACAGATGGGGTTTTTTAGAACAGGCAAGTTCTGGGCAATCGAAAACTTCAGTATCACCCCGGATGTGATAGTCTTCGGCAAAGCTTTAACCAATGGGCTTAACGCTTTAAGCGGTATATGGGCAAAAGAGGATTTAATTTCGCCTGATGTTTTCCCTCCCGGCTCAACGCACTCGACATTTTCTTCCAATACTCTCGGAACAGCAGTAGGCCTTGAAACCGTGAAGATTCTTGAAGAATCAGATTTTGAAACGACTGTTAACCAAAAAGGCAGTTATTTCATAAAACAGCTAAAAGAGCTTAAAAAGAAGTATTCTAATATCGGCGATGTTGACGGCATTGGCCTTGCGATACGTGTTGAGATGTGCGAGGTAGATGGGTTTACGCCCAGCAGAGCGCTCACCAATAAAATATGCGAAATAGGCTTGAGCGGAAAATTATCCGCGCAAGGAAAACGCTGCGGCCTTATTCTAGACGTCGGCGGTTATTATAAGAACGTTTTTACGCTCGCTCCGTCTTTTTATATTAGCGAAAAAGAGATTGATTTAGCGGTTGAGCTTTTTGAGGAAGCGATAAGAATAGCGCTTAAAAAGTAGAGCGTATGCCGCCATGCTGTATTTCCTCGAATAAAATACGTATCATAGACTTTGACGGTAGCCTTACCGGTCAAAAAAATCTCATCAGTAAGTTTGCTACCCCCCCCTACACTTATGAAATAATTGATTTTAGAAGGGAAGCGCCATACCTACGTCATTGGGCAACAAGGGGCGATTTAGAAGCGATAAAAGAAAAGTTAAGCGTTTCAGATAATAATGTAATTACTCTTTATGGTTCCGGAGATTTCCACCATATTTCCATTGTTCTGATTGAACAATTTACCCACCCCATAAGTGTATTAGTATTTGATCATCATCCGGATTGGGATAGCCTGCCGCCGCAATTTAGCTGTGGTTCATGGGTAAATACCATCGTTGGTAACGAAAACGTAAAAAAGGTTATTCTGCTTGGACCTTCATCTGGTGATTTATCTTGGAGGGGCTTGCTTACCGCTTCTTTCAGGGGGCTAAAAAACAAAAAACTTAAAATTTTCCCTTACGAACACAAACCTTCCCGCCTTTTTTTTAGAAATTTACCAAAGCTGAGCTGTTTTGACTTAAAATACGGTTTATTGGGACGTAAAATAAAGTGGGATAATTTGCTGGGTAAAAATATCGAAGTATTTTTTTCAAATTTATTATGTCGCATTCCCACGGATGACGTTTATATAAGTATCGATAAGGATTGTTTAACTAAAGACTACGCTCTGACTAATTGGGAAGAGGGGCCTATGCCGCTTGAATGGCTACTCACAGCGCTTAATATAATTAAAAATAAAAAAAATATTGTGGGTTTAGATATTACCGGAGAGCATTCTCCCGTTGTAGTTAAAGGGTGGCTTAAGAGATTTGTTTCTTACCTTGACCATCCCAAGCAGACATTATTGACAAAAGATTTGGAAAGGATAAATAATATCAATGAGAGCACTAATCTTAAAATATTAGGTATATTCTGCTAATAAATTCATTGCGAACCCGCCTCGAAACGCTACCAGCTCCGCGGTAATTAATCGGTTTCTATTTTATCCGCCTTCGCAGAAAACCACGGGCTATGCCCGTGGGGCTCCATATTTTTTAAGATTCTTCAAGGCTGGGTCAGAATTCTTTGGTTCAATTAATTTAATAATTGCCTTTAAGAATAAATTTAGGACTGTATTAGTAGTTTTTATATAGATAGACAGAGGTGTGAGTTTAGCTCCGAGCCTGATTTTTGCGTCATAATCGCCTTGTCCGGGCTGATAAAACCGTATGCCGTTAGCTATGCACCAATCAATATTATGATAGAAAGTAGTATAGTAAAGATTATATTTATAAGCGACTTCATAATCTAACCCTAAAAACTTATCAATACAGAAGTTATTTTTTACCATGCACAAATTAAAGGCAACTATTCTATTGTTCTCCTTAGTAACGAAACATTTAATCAATCCGGGCATGTTGCGGCAAAGATTAGTGAAGTATTTGGGGGTTAATATTTCAAAATGTATATCTGACTCATTAAAATTGTTTAAGTATAATTTGTATATATCTGCAATATTACTTTCCATATTGTCGTATAATTCTGTGTGTAGGGTGGCAGCAGAATAAGATTTGCGTATTTTCCTCCTTACATCTTTACGAGTACTTTTGCCTAAGCCGTTTATGTACTCATTGGCTGAATGGGCATTTATTTCAATCCTTGCGTTAGGAAAGTTTTCCATAAGCGTAAATCCTTTCTTTGTAAAATAATCAGCTAATTCTTTATGCTCGGGAGTGAGGTTGTAAGCTATCAACGTATTTATCTTTTGCTGCCTGCGAAATTCGTTAAGTTTTTTCAGAATTTCATCAAACAGTTGTCCCAAATTTTCATTTTTAGAGATGCCGAGGTATAAATATTCTGTGGTAGGAGCGCCTATGAAAAATAGTTTAATTTTAAGGAAGCGTTTAAAAAATTTGCGAACCCAATAGATTACTTTTTGTAATGGGCCGTGGACTAACGTGGTAAAAGAGAAGTCCATCGTAAAAAAAGGCACAATAGCAACGATATTATGGTCGCGTTTTGCAAGCAAATAACGGATAGAAAATTCTTCTAGATCAGATTCTTCTAGGGTTTTATGGTAGCCGTAGCTTTCAATTAAATCTTCCCCGAAAAGTTCGTCCCATTTTTCTTTAGGAATGTCGCAAATCGTGTTAGTTATCGTAAAGTTGAGCATAGGCTTTTCTTTGGGCATAGAATAATTTAGTATATCAAACATGTAACTAATTACAATATTAATCACAATTTTCACACGAATATGCACGAATTGCACACGTCCCGCCCCTTAATTTTTGTTTAGCGGGATCCTCCCGCATGCATGATATTCTGCGGGATCCCGCCAAAGGCGGTGACGCTAATGCGGGAAATACTTACAAATTAAAATTCGTGGATATTTGCGTGTTTCGTCAGAGGCGGGATAATTTACGTTAATTTGTGCCAGAGATATTATAGGTAAATGTATTCGTATCCTTATATATTCTTTAATTATTAATTACAATAAAACTTTATGTAAAATTTTTTTATGATATAATAACATCTTCTATGAATGACAATAACTCAAAAAAATACAGTTTTTACTTTAAAGGCGAAAAGGCTGCGGTGCTTTTGGTGCATGGCATTACCGGTACGCCTTCAGAAATGCGTTATTTCGGCAGGTCTTTGTATAAGGCTGGGTATTCTGTTCTTTGTAATACCTTGCCTCGTCATTGTGATAGTTTAAATGAGTTAAAAAAGGTTACTTGGCAAGAAATTATTGATTCTTGTATAGCAGACCTTAATTTTCTTAAAAGAGAGCATTCGAAGGTTTTTGTTGCCGGCCTTTCCATGGGTGCATTAGTGGGCATTCATCTTGCGTATAAATTCCCTTGTGAAATTTCAGGTATTATAGGATTAGCGCCCACTTTATTCTATGATGGCTGGGCAACGTATAGCGGAAAAATTCTTCTTCCCATAGTTTGGCACATACCAATTATTAGAAATAATATAAATATACGAGAGGAATGGCCTTATGGTTTGAAAGATGAAATTTTGCGGGAAAAGATTCACAAAACATACGCTAAACCTAATGCCGGAAAATTTGATAATGATGTTGCATTATTCGGCAGCCCATTCTTTCCCATGGTATGCCTCTATCAGCACCATCTTTTTGCTAAAGTAGTAAAGAAAGAAATTCCTTCTGTTAAAACACCCATCATTATAATGCACGCCAAAGAAGACGATATGACCAGCCCAAAAAATGCGCAATATATTTTTGAACGCATCGGCTCTGCGAATAAATCCTTAGTAATTTTAGAAAATAGCTACCATATGATTACTATTGATCAAGAAAGGGATAAGGTCGCTGACATAGCGATTAATTTTTTAAATAGTTTATAGCAAACTTTATTTATGGCATACGATGTAATAATTATTGGTGCCGGAGTAGGTGGGTTGTCGGCCGCGCTCAAATTATCGCTCGCCGGGAAAAAAGTCCTTATCCTTGAGCGCCAAGGCTCACCAGGCGGCTTTGCCACAATGTTTGAACGTAAAGGTTTTCGTTTTGAGTCAGCTATACACTGCGTTAATTCTTTAGGTCCCGACGGCGAGTTAAGGAATTTTTTAGAGGAGTTTGGCGTTACGGGAAAAATAGATTTTATAAAACTAGAAGATTTTTCGCGTATCATTTATCCCGAACATGATTTTGTAGCAGATTTTAACCGTGAGCATTTCTTAAAATTTTTAAATAATAGTTTTCCGCAAGAAAAGAATAATTTAGCCCAACTCTTTCGCCAGTTAGATAAATTTTATGAACAATTTGATAGTTTTTGTACCTCAGAACTTCCGATGCTAATTAAGCTGGGCATAGGAATTTTGAAGTACCCCGATTTTTTTAAAATTTCTACGCTTACGGTTAACCAACTTCTCGATCAATACATCAAAGACGAAAAGCTAAAGGGTATCCTTACGGATATCTGGAAGTTTATGGGGTTACCTCCTAGTAGACTTAGCGCACTATATTATTTAATAACTTTCCGAGGTTATTATTTTGAGCCTACGGCCCATATAAAAGGAGGATTTGCCCAGCTTTTTAAGGCAATGGTTGAACGCATAGAAGAAACAGGTTCCACTGTAAAGTTCAGCACAACAGTTTGCGCAATAGTCACAGAGCAGGGAAAAGCCGTAAAAGCCGTGCGGACCGACAAAGGTGAGGAATTTCATGCGAAAGTGGTAATCTCTAACGCCAATGCTATGGATACTCTTACTAATTTATTAGACAATACAAGCCTTCGGCAAAAATATTCTGAAAAATTGGCGCTACTAGAGAAATCAATTTCGGCCTTTCAGGTCTATTTGGGTTTAAATGTTCCTACTTTTTATTTAGGTATGAATAATTTTATGCTTTCGATAAATACAGCCTATAATCAAGAAGATAATTATCACTATATTGTCTCGGGAGATTATGATAACTGTTTATTGGAAATAGTTGACCACTCGCAACTTGACCCGATGCTGGCGCCAAAAGATAAAAGTACCTTAACGATTATTGCTTTTGACGTATATAGCCATTGGAAAGATTTAATAGGGGATGATTATAAGAAAAAGAAAATGGAGATCGCCAGCAAATTGATTAAGCGGGTAGAAAGGTATTTACCTAACCTTACCAAGCATATTGAAATTATGGAAGTAGCTACGCCCAAGACTATGTCGCGATTTACTTCATCGCCGGAGGGGGCCATATATGGTTTTGCTCAAACAGTTAAGCAATCTGGAATTAATCGCTTGGATCCGGAAACTGAAATAAAAGGGCTTTTGTTGGCAGGGGCTTGGACCAGGCCGGGAGGAGGAGCTCATGCCTGTTTTATGTCTGGCATAGATGCCGCAGAAATAGCTCTTAAAATGCTCACCTAAGAGGCGTTATAATCTTGCGAGTATAATTATTAACTCAAAGTAACCAGTATTATCCCTATTATAATAGAAATGGTGCCTATCCAACGAGTTGAGCCTACTTTTTCTTTCAGGACGAAGTGCGAAACAAAAGCAACAAATATGTAATGCATGCTATCGAGAGAAAAAGCAAAATTTAAGTCTACTTTCGATAGAACAAATAAGTAGAAAAATAAAGATGATACAGCGCAAATAAAACTTATCCATACGCCGGGAATACGCAGCAATTTAGTAATAAAAACTATTACAGTTTTTACCGTATTTACGGAAGTTCCGCCCAAAGAATTTATTGCTGTTTTTAAGTAAAGTTCCCTTAACGTATCAAAAACATTTGTGATGGTTATGAGCAATAGGATTAGAAACATGTTGTGTTTCATTCTGCTCTGGTTACCTTCTCTTTACTGCTTATGGAGGCGAATATTATTCCTGTCAGTATAAAGAATATACCACCCCACCGAACAGCGCTTATTTTTTCGCCAAGAAAAATGATAGACGCAAGCGGGACCAGTATATAGCTAAAACTTGCTACAGGAACAGCAACGCTTAAGTCTATCTTGGAAAGGACGGTTGACCAGATAATAAAGGTTAAGCCTACGGAGATAAACCCTAGCCATAGATATGGAGAAAAAACAACTGTTTTTAAGAAAACCAGGACATTATGAAGGTCTCTTATACTTACGTCACTGACACTGAGGGTGCTCTTTTTAAAGCAGAAATGCGTAACTGTTTCTAAAACGTCAGAAAAAATAAGGATCAATAATATATTAAGAGTAATTCTTTTTTTAAACATTTAGCCGATAAAAACTAAAATATTTATTATACTTGCGAGCTAAGCCATTTTATCATAAAATTGAATAAATTATATAAAGAATGAGTATTTTTAAAGAAATTCCCCCTACCGCAGGTTTTTCTTTTTCTTTCAGGGATATTTTTTCATTATCAAAAATTATAAAGTATCATAATACTTTTGAAAATGATTTCAAGGATTATCTTGGTTCTTCTTATACAAACATAACATATTCTGGAACCGCGGCATTATACTTAATTTTAGAAAGCCTAAAAGAATTGTCTACGAAAAAAACAGTAATTATACCTTCCTACGTATGCCCGCTTGTGCCCTTAGCTATAAAACGGGCGGCTCTTAAGGTAGAAGTATGCGATATTGATAAGGATAGTTTTGATTTTGATTATAAAGAATTAGATTCATTGTGTGCTTGTAGTAATGATATTTTAGCTGTTGTTTCTGTGCATTTAGCGGGTATACCTATAAATTTTGATAATGTGGCAAGAATTGCTAAACAGCGCGGTATATTTATTATTGAAGATTGCGCGCAAGCATTGGGAGCAGAATACCTGCCTGCCCGTCCGGCAGGCAGGCCTGCCGGCAGGCAGGGCAAAGGAAAAAAGGTAGGAACACTTGGCGATTTTTCTTTTTTTAGTCTTTGCCGCGGCAAAGGCTTAACTATCTATGAAGGAGGAGTAGCGGTAGCGAATAATGCCAGGTATACCAAGTTTCTCGAAGACAAAATAAACGCCTTAGAAAAAAACGATGTCTTTTCGGAAAGCTTTAAGGTATTAGAGTTGTTCGGTTACTGGCTTTTTTACAATCCTTATTTATTTTGGTTTGTATTTCGTATGCCTCAAGCTTTTTGGAGTTTGCGAGGCAGGAATTTAAAAGCGTATGCTGAAGAATATACATTAGATTTTCCAATGCATCGGGTATCGAGATTAAGAAAAATATTAGGGCAGATGAGTTTTTATCGTTTAGATAAAGAAGTTGCTAGCCAGAGAGAAAAAGCGGAGTATTATATACGTGAGCTTAGCAATCAACAAGGATTAAGGCTAATAAAAGAGCCGGATAACGCAAAGGCGACATATCCATATTTGGTTTTACTTTTCGACGATATAAAAAGACGAGAAAAAGTTTTAAAACTTTTGGTAGGCCGTGGTTTTGGCGCCTCAATAGTCTATATCTCGCCAATTACAGATTACGATTATTTAAAAGATATAGTTGGGCATAAAAAGTGCCCAGCCGCAACTAATATTAGTCAGCGTCAAATTACGCTTTCTACGAATTCTTTCCTTAAGGAAAAAGATTTAGCTGCGATTATAGATATAATTAAAAATACATATTGATTAATTTTTTGCAATTTATACATTCACGGCGCTTCCCGATGATATCGGGATTTTCCCGACTATTGTCGGGACCCCGCTGAATAAAAAAATAAGGTGCGGGGCGCGCGATACCTGCGTCAAGGTGCTTAAAAAACCGCCCCGACACAGATATTGGAATGGATGCGAAGCGTGGTCGGGGCAGGGATTTTCCCGACGAAATCGTCGGGACAAACTGCTGTGCACGTAGTCCACCAGGACACCCTGTTGGGTAGCGGATACAGGAAACCGCCTCGACTTTTCGGGGCGGAGTTTCATTTTTATAATACGTAGTAAAATGAAACGTTAGAACGGAGGTGAAATGTTAGCAGTAATAGTTGCTGTAGCTCCGGTAGCGGCGCTAATTATTTATTTCTACCATAAGGATAAATATGATAAAGAACCATTAAGTCTGCTTATAAAAGCTTTCTTTGGGGGATTTTTTGTTACGTTTTTAGTGCTTATTGTTCAGCTTATATTAACTTTTGCCTTAGCTCAAACTAAAGGTGTTATCCTACGCATATTTTTATTCTCTTTTGTGATTGCCGCTATCATTGAGGAAGGATTCAAGTTTTTAGTGTTTAGGCTTCTTATATATAAAAATAAAGAATTTAATGAGCCTTACGATGGCATACTTTATGCGGTAATGATTTCTTTGGGGTTTGCTACCCTTGAAAACCTCTGCTATGTTATTCTTTTCTATTTTAAATTAGGATTAGTAGGCATGTTTAGTGTTGGGTTGCAGCGGGCAATTCTCGCTGTGCCTATGCATGCTTTGGCCGGAGTTCTTATGGGGTATTATTTTGGCATGGCTAAGTTTACCCCGTTAGAGAAAGTTCATCCCGTTAGAAATTTATTTCTAATGGGACAAGCCAGCGAAGTCGGTGGTGAAAATAAAGAAGCTGATGGTGGTATTGAACTACCATCAGCGTATACCGCTCGCCCCGTTAGAAAAGAATTTTCTAACGGGGTAAAAGAATGTAGTTCTCTAACGGGGTTTACAAAAGATAAAGCTCTGGAAAAGAAATATATTTATATCGGCTTAGGGCTAGCGATTTTAGCACATGGTTTTTATAATTTTTTTGTTTTATTCAATATAATTTTTAGTTTCTTATGCTTGTTAATCCTCGGTGCCTTTTGCATAATTTTTGCTATAAAAGCGATAAAAATACATACAGAAAACTCCCCCTTTAAGGAATAATTCATATCGAATTAAGAAGCTTTCCTATTTTTGTGGCAAGATTTTTCTATAATTCTTTGCAATTTAAAAGGTTATCAATAATATTTTGTTTCTTATGAGAAAGCTTATGATTACACCGATTAGATATAGATTACACTGATTGAAAAATATCGTAAAGTATATCAAAAATCTGTGTAATCATTCTTAAATCTGTGTAATCAATCCTTCGATTACACTCAGGATTGACCCTGAGTTTATCGAATGGGTCAAGTTCTTTCCCTCTGCCATAAATCCGGGAAAGAACTTGAATTAAAGATTACCGCCAAAAAAAATATCAAAAAATGAGCATTGATTTTTTTCCTATTTGCCGAGATGATTTAATAAAAAGAGGTTGGAGAGAGCTGGACATAGTGCTTATTACTGGTGATGCTTATGTTGATCATTCTTCTTATGGCGTAGCGGTAATAGGCAGAGTTTTAGAAAATGCCGGGTTTAGAATAGGAATCATAGCCCAGCCCAATTGGCGTAACACCAAAGACTTTACTCAACTTGGTAAACCTAAATTATTTTTCGGTATTACTGCTGGAAACGTAGATTCTTTGGTTGCAAATTATACTGCTAATAAAAAACCGCGCAAGGTAGATGATTATTCACCGCTAGGTAAAACTGGAATGCGTCCAGACAGGGCGACTATTGTTTACGCTAACAAGGTAAGAGAAGCTTTTCCTGATACACCAATAGTTTTGGGAGGAATAGAGGCAAGTCTGCGTCGATTAGCACATTACGATTATTGGGATAATTGTGTGCGTCGCTCCATACTAGTTGATGCAAAAGCGAATATTTTAGTTTATGGCATGGGGGAAGCACAAATTCTAGAGATAGCCAGGCGCCTAGAAAGCGGAGAAAAAATTCAGGCATTAAATAACACAAGAGGGGCAGTAGTTATCAGAAAAGAAGTGAGTTGGCTAAAGAATTGCTTGATTATTCCTTCCTTTGAAGAGGTGAGCGCCGATAAAAACAAATTTAATGAGGCATTTAGAATAATTTATTCGCAAACTAACCCCCTAAAAGCAAAGCCCATAGCGCAAAAACACGGGGATAGGTTTGTGGTGCAGTTTGCTCCGGCACTGCCTCTGGCCACAGAAGAATTAGACAGAATATACGAGCTACCTTATATGCGCAATTATCACCCAAGTTATAATCGTTTAGGGCCAGTAAAAAGTTTTGAAACAGTGAAGTTTTCGTTAATCTCTCATCGAGGTTGTTGTGGTGACTGTAGTTTTTGTAGTTTGAGCTTGCATCAAGGAAGAATTATTCAAAGTAGAAGCACGGAGTCTATAGTTGGCGAAGCAAAATTAATTTCTGAGCTAAAGGGCTTTAGAGGAACGATTACTGATATTGGCGGGCCTACGGCAAATCTTTATAAAACAAACTGTTTTTTATGGAGGCAGCAAGGGTTTTGCGCAGATAAAAATTGCCTTACTCCTTCAAAGTGTAAGAATCTTAAATTAGGATACGAAGAAACTATAGCCTTATATCGAAAAATTAGGCAACTGCCTAAAGTTAAGCATGTATTTATCGGTAGCGGATTTAGGTATGATTTATTAACCGAAGACTTTGCAAGGGAGTATCTTTACGAGCTTTGTAAGTTTCACATTAGTGGGCAGATGAAGGTGGCACCTGAACACATGACAGATAATGTTTTAAAACTCATGAATAAGCCTCTATTTAGTTATTATGAGAAATTTGTGCGTAAATTTAACCAAGTAAATGAGCAGCTAAAAAAGAAACAATATCTGGTGAATTATTTTATTAGCGCACACCCCGGCTCTACTTTGCAGGATGCATTGGAGTTAGCCCTTTATATGGTAAAAAAACATAAACACCCCGAGCAAGTTCAGGATTTTATCCCGTTGCCCATGACTTTAGCCGGATGTATCTATTATACCGAAACTAACCCTTTTACCGGCGATAAAGTGTATGTTCCTAAAACCTTTAGAGAAAGGAAGATGCAGCGGGCACTTATTCAATATAAAAATCCCAAGAACAGGCAATTAGTGCGTGAGGTTTTACGGATTTTGAAGGCAGAACATCTGAGTAAGGTCTTCATTAAATAACCAATCACAAGATTTTAGAGTTGCGTTAAACGGTTAAAGGTTATGCAGCTCGTTATGGTTGCGTTTAACGTAAGACGTAACCGTAAGACGAAACGAGTAGCGTAACCGATAGACGGAATACGCCGCCGCCAATCCAAGAATACTTGTATTTTGATTACTTTTATGGGTCTTTGGTTTATATAAAAAAAGACCCCTCCCCCCTAAAGCCGGGGAGAGGGTCCGTGGCTTTGGCTCTCCTTTTCGAAAGCCCTCATATAAAAGATAACATTTTTAAAATACCATCTTCAAGGGTTTGAGGGGGTGTTTGTGAAAGCGTTTACATTTTATTTACACAGATTATCACGAGATTGAGGCCACAGATAGTCACAGATATTCATCTGTGTTCATCTGCGGTGTTTATCTTGCGCTCATCTGTGCAGCAAGAGGGTTTACAAAATGAGATTTTTAAGTTAAAATAACATCCTGATGAATAATTCAGATTTTGTGATAACAGGTTTGGGCGTAGTTGCTCCGAACGGGATAGGCAAAGAGGCTTTTTGGCAGTCCCTGGCAGCGGGCACTAACGCCATATCTAAAATTGAGGCATTTCCTACCGATAGATTTTCAGTCAATTTTGCCGCAGAAGTGAAAGGTTTTGATCCTAAAACTATTCTGGGACTCAAAGGCTTAAGAAATCTAGATAATAGCACACTTTTTTTAATGAGCGCGGCAAAACAAGCAATTGACGAGGCGAAATTAGAGATAAATGAAGCCAATACCGATGATTTCGGCGTATGCACCGGAACAACTTTCCCGCATCTTTGGTCAATGATTGAGTTTGACAGAGAGGTTTTACAGGAAGGTCTGGATTTTTCAAACCCCGCGCTTTTTCCTTCCACAGTGCTTAATGCGGCATCTTCGCAGGTATCTATTCGTTTTAATATTCAGGGTTTTAACAGCACGGTGAGCACAGGCTATACTTCAAGCTTAGAAGCCCTGCGTTATTCTCTAATCGCGCTAGAAACAAATAAGGCAAAGACAGTTTTAGTAGGCGGGGTGGAAACTTTAAATAACTTATTGTTTTTCGGCTTTCATAAGTTAGGGTATATGGCAGGGTTAAAAGGCATCGCGCTTAGTTGCCCTTTTGACAAAAGAAGAAATGGGCCGTTGCTTGGCGAAGCAGCAGCGATGTTTACCTTAGAAACAGAAACCCATGCAAAGCAAAGAGGAGTGCCTATTCTTGCCAGAGTAAAGAGCGCAGCAAGCTACTTTGATGCATTTAAGATAGGGAGGATTCATCCCGAGGGCTTAGGTTTAGAGAAAGCAATAAGAAAGGCGCTGACTGAGGCGAAATTAGAGCCAAAAGATATAGACTATATTTCCAGTTGCGCTAATTCTTCGCAGGATTTAGACAAAATAGAGGTTAGTGTTTTGAAGAAGATTTTCAGGCAAAACTTAGCTAAAATTCCCATCAGTTCCATAAAGTCAATGATAGGCGAGACAGTATCCGCTTCAGGGGTTTTACAGATTGCCTCGTGCTTAGGCGCGATGGCTCAAGGAATTATCCCTCCCACAATAAATTATCAAGAAAAAGACCCGGATTGCGATATGGATTGCGTGCCAAATAAGGCACAGAAAAAAGATATAAAATTCGCCTTGGTTACTTCTTTTGGCCCGGGCGGATATAATAGTGCCTGCATACTAGAGAAATACACAGATGATCATATATGAGAAATCACAGATGTTTTATAAAATAACCAATAACCAAGATACAATCACCAAAAAAATTCCAATATCCAATAACCAATTACCAAACAGCCTATTTATTTTTTGTTTGAACTTGAGTAATTCCCTGCGGCTTGCCGCAGGGTCTCTTCTGTAGTAGTATTGTTGTGTGACTAAAGGGGGATTGCAGAGAGGGTACCATTGCGTTTGGCAAATACACTATCATATTGTGTTTCCGGTGAAATACCGCAAGGTATTACTGGATAACACAGTGGTGAAGGTTATTGAGGAAACAACAACAGGTATTCAGGAACGCTACGAGATTGAGATGGAGGCCTTAGGCATGGATAGCAACCATATTCATGTTTTGTGTTCAGCACATCCCAAGCTTGCTCCTGGTGAGATTGTAAGAATATTTAAAAGTATAATGGCCAGAGAAGTATTCAGAAGGTACCCCAAAATCAAACGGGAATTATGGGGAGGAGAATTTTGGACTGATGGATACTACGTTGGTACCGTTGGCGAGAAAGCTAATTGGACTACTGTTGAAGAATATGTTCAAAAACAAGGCAGGCCCAAAGAAGACCTTAGACAATTGAGATTGTTTTGAGTCAAGATACCCTGCGGCTTGCCGCAGGGAGGTTCATCGGGAGGCGGGTCGTAGATTACACACTAAATATTTAGTTGCCGAAACCCCCTTTTCTCTTTATAATGTTAGAATTATGCAGGAATTCTGGGAAGGATTATTAAAAAATAAGGTTTTTTGGGTTACTAATGCAGGTTGGTTTGCCGCTCAATCATTAAAAATTATTTTAGGTTTATTTCGAGAAAAAAAGTTTAACTTTAACTGGCTTTTAAGGACAGGGGGCATGCCTTCCGCTCATAGCTCAGCCGTTGCAGCATTAACATTTTCTTTAGGTAAAGAACTTGGATTTTCTTCTCCTATCTTTGCTTTAAGCTGTTTTTTTGCTTTGCTTACTATGTTTGATGCACAAACTTGGCGGCGTTCTATAGGAGTACAGGCAAAAATTTTAAATAGAATGATCGAAGACTTTCATAATAAGAAAAAAATTAAAGATGATAGATTGAAAGAATTAGCAGGTCATACCCCCATAGAAGTTTTTGTTGGCGCTTTGTTAGGCGCTATAATCGCTATGTTATTTTATTAAATGAGGCCAGCATTTTTCCAAGTTACTACGCAGGAAAAATGCTAGGTCGAATTTAACCCCACACCCAGCAATGGGAAGGAGAACGGATGTATTACATATATATGCTAAAAAAAGAAACAACAAATGAATTGTATTATGGATACACAAATAATTTAGAGAGAAGAATTGCTGAACATAATAAAAAGCAAAAGTGGGAACTTATATATTATGAAGCATATAAATCAGAACTCGATGCCCGCGATAGAGAAAGAAGG
>JAUYCY010000159.1 GCA_030692055.1 Candidatus Omnitrophota bacterium
CCGCGGCAAGCCGCGGAGTATGTTCTATGCTAATATTATCACTGGTTCATTCATTGCCTTGGAATGAGGTCAACTACGTTTACGATTTCGGCTTCATCCCCGTGGCAAGCCACGGGGTATTCGCCGAGAGAGAATAAATAGATTACACAGATTAGAAAATGATTACACTGATTTTTCAATCTGTGTAATCGCTCTCCTAATCGGTGTAATCATAATCATATAAGCTAGGTTAAAAAAGGATTAGATTGTAATTCTTTACCCACCGTCGTTGATGGGCCGTGGCCCGGATAAATAATCGTATCTCTAGGCAATATGAGTATTTTTTCTTTTATAGATTTAAGTAACGACTGCTGGGAAGCTAGCGGGATATCAGTTCTTCCGATAGAATCTGCAAATATTGTATCTCCGCTAAAAAGCCAATTTTCTAAACGTAGTGAAACAGAACCTGGGGTGTGACCTGGGGTATGGATACATTCTATTCTATGCGAATCAACACCAATAGGCACGCCTTCGTCTAAAAAAGCAGGCTCTTTTTTAACAGCGACTGAGGAGCCAAAGAAAGAAGAACCATTGAAATTTGCGTTATGTAGTAAAGGGACGTCTTTTGGGTGGATGAAAAAAGGTAAATCCAGTTCGTCAAGGCCGCCAATGTGGTCAAAATGAGCGTGAGTCAAAATAACAAAAAGAATGTTGAGTTTCTCTTTACGGATGAAATCATTGACTACGCTAATAGGGGCGGGCGCATCTACGATAAACCCTTTTCTTTTATTTTCGTCAAAAATAACATAGCAATTGTTATAAAGTTCTCCTAAAACAAAGGTCTTTATGGTCATTCCATCCATTTCTGGGCATTGCTATATTTAAAATCTGCTTCAAAGCGTCTTCTAAAATGCTCTACCTTCTGCAGCAGGGTACTGCGTTCAATGGCGCTCGTGTTAGGATTTTTATCTATAGATTCTTTAACTTTAACTAAATCCTGATAAAGGGGGTATATTTTTTCTTTGCCCTCCTTATTAAAAAAGGCAATTATCTGTTCTAAATTCATAATAGCTTCTTTTATGGCTCGCTTTACCCTTTTAAGGCTATACGCTTTACTTACGCTAAAAGAATCTGACAATTCATCTGACAGTTCATCAATCCAACCTTCTACAAAAAGATAATAATCAAGATATGCTTCTCTGGAAGGCTTAGTGGGATAATCTTTAAAGCCAACGTATACGGGTTCTTCCTTCTGGTACTTCTTTTTCCGAATAAATTTTTTACGTAAGGTATAGCACCCGGAAGTAAAAAAGATAGAAATAAGAAGCAAAAAAATAACAAATCTTTTCATATTTTTTCCTCAATATTATTAATTAACACTTTTATAATTATATCATCTATACCTAAAAAATCTATATAAATCTATGTAATCTATGTAATCCCTGCCTACCGCTTGTCCGCCTCTGGCGGAAATCAGTAACTTCAAAAAAAAGCAATACTTCTTTTTGAAGTTAGCTTATGAAGTTAAGGATCGCCATCTATTTTGCTAAGAAGCTCCACCCCGACTTGTCGGGGTGGTATCTTCCCGTTCTTCGGCGTAATCCCTGCCTGCGCTAAAGCTTCGGTAGGCAGACGCCGAAGCCCTAGACCCTTGACATCTACGATGTCAAGGGTTATCCGCTTTCATCCCCGTCTTTGCAGACGGAGTTTTCTCGCGGAGGCGGGTAAAAAACTAATATTTGACTTTAACGAGATAAAGTCCTTTGGCTGGGGCGGGTTTATTGGAATATTTTGCTTTTTTCTTTAAAATATCTACTGCCTGGCGTATATCGGTTTTTCCTTCGCCTACTTGTACTAAAAATGAAACGATATTACGCACCATATTCCTTAAAAAACCATTAGCCTCTATAT
Organism: Candidatus Omnitrophota bacterium; assembly: GCA_030692055.1. The sequence goes on from JAUYCY010000159.1 coordinate 1,891, forward strand.
CAACATAAATAAACCCACCCCTCTTTTTAATGGTAATATTAGTGATTTTTCTCACGCAGTCTCGGTAGCTTTTTGCCTCTTTAGCAAAAAGAGAGAAATCTTTTTTACCTACCAACTTCTTAGAAATTCTTTTAATATTACTAATATTTAGCGGTCTTGCAACGTGCCAAGAAAAATTTTCCCAAAATACCGTAGGCTCTTTACGATTAAGAATAACGTAGCGGTATATCTTAGATTTTGCCCAAAAACGAGCATGAAACCCTAGCGGAACTCGTTTTACAGTTTTAACTCTTACATCGCTGGGCAAAAATGTATTTAACGCATTTTTGATGTTCTTGAGCGATATTTTAGTATCCACCTTAAAATTTACAGCTTGGCCCTTGGCGTGAACTCCTTTATCCGTGCGCGAGGCAGAGGTTATCCTAATTTTTTCTTTAAAAAGCCTGCGGATAGCTTTTTCTAAGACTCCCTGCACGCTGATTTCCCGTTTGCCTTTTTTATCCTGCAGCTGAAAGCCGAAATAATTAGTACCTAAGTACTCAATTTTAAGAAAAATATTTTTATACATTTAAATGATTACGCTGATTAGGAAAACCCTGCCTACCGGCAGGCAGAGATTACACAGATTTCAAAATCTCTGCAACCAGATATGAAATAGACGCCTTTTGAAATTATAGGCAAATTACGGAATTATGCAATATTTTTCTTCAGACTTTTTGTTTACAATCTCCCAAGACCGTGTTATAAATTGACTCAAGGGTAAACTTGGATTCCGCATATTAATTGTTAGATTAAAAAATGGGAGGTTGAGATGAATAAGAAAATTTTGACAATTATTTTATGCTCACTTTTGCTGCATATCTCTATATCTGCCCAAGATAAGTTTAAAGCCGGTTCAGAACCAACCGGATTTAAGGGTATGCAATGGGGAACGCACATAAGTGCTTTTTCGGGCATGGAACTAACGGAATCTACTCCTGGAAATGCTGCTTTCGGGAAAATTTATCCGGGAACTACTCTTCCAAAGATGCCTGGAACTACTGCTGAGAAGTCATACAGGAATGAAAATGACCTGTTACAGATAGAAGGAGTGAGCTTAGATGAGATAAATTATCTTTTCCGGAATGATAAGTTTTCTGGCGTAATCATTGTTAGCCATGGACGGGAGGCTTTCGAGCAACTTAAAAAAGCGCTCTTCGCGAAATATGGTGAGGGAAAGTTCGAAACTTCTGCTGGTAGCCCTATCGGCGTATATGTATGGCAAGGTGAAAAAACTAAGGTGATGCTCACGCTGATAATTGGAGACGCAGTAGGCTTGTTAATATCTTCAATGGAAACCGAAAGAGAAATTGAAAAGGCCAGGCAAGAAGCACGTAACCCGCTGATCGATAAAATATATCGGTATGCCGGTCTTGTGTGGAGTGTTGAAGCGTTTAATTTTTCAAATCTACTCAATGAGCTTCAAGGTACAGAAATCCTTATTGGCAAGTACACCAAAGAAGAATGGGAAACAACGTGCGATAAATCAAGTGACCAAACCAACGATTTACTAAAAAGAAGTGACCGCGCAGTGTGTAACGCAGCCGGTGCTCTTTACTTTGAAGATGTTTCTTTTTGCGATAAACTACCTTACGTAAAAAATTTTTCACACGAACAGGATTTAAAAACCAAATGCGTAACCGCAATAGCCTTAAAGAAAAAAGATAAAAGTATATGCTCTACGGGAGGTATTGATGACAATTCTTGCAAAGCAAGACTTGATAGAGAATTCCCAAGTAAAACAACTTTTAAAAATAGTGTAGGCAGACACATTCTTCTTCCCGCAGGAGTAACATTAGAAAAGGCTAAAGAAATTGTGGAAGCTATCCCTAAAGATGAGATATTGCGTGAAGCCCTACAGAAAACATCAAATATCAATCCTAATCACTACAGTCTGACTGTTGCACGTGATAGATATAAGATTACTGTGATGGTTTACTATAATGACGATTACAACGCTGCCTCAAGAATTCTTGATTATATTAGGGATACTACAGAAAAGTATATAAACGATTTCTTAAAAAACAAAATAAATAAATGAGTAGGTTCTATAATACAAAAATAAAATCTATCTCTGATAATTGAACCAAAAACTATATAATAAAAAATCTAACAATTCCAATCCTCTCCTTCGCATAAAGCTACGGCGGGCAGGCAGCCTACCCTCATCCGCCGTTAGCGGAGTCGGACAGGTGATTTTTGTGTTATAAGAAAAATAAATAAATGGAAACCTTAATAAATCAATACAAGCAAATGATTAGTGAGTTATTAAAAACAACTAATTTTAAATTTCAGTGATGAATTATCGAAGAATTTACCTCGAAAACCCGGAATATATAGAGTTTTTGAAAAAGAAAATTCAGAAAAAACAATTTATATCGGGAAAAGCAAAAGTCTCCAACGTAGAATCGTTGGAGATCATTATAAAGGTGACAGAATCGCATCAACCTTAAAAAGCAAACTAATCAAAGGACTATGCCTCTCAAAAGAAAAAGAAGTAATGAATTATTTATCAAATAACTGTTCGGTACAATTTATGATAATTGAAGATAAAGATTTACTGACAAGGATTGAACATTTTGCAGTGGCGGTTTTAACTCCAAAATGGAATGATTAATAAAATTATAACCACTCAATCCAGCCCCGACAGAATCGTCGGGGCTGATGCCGGTGTTAGATAACAAAGTTATAAAAAGAAAAATGCGATGAAAACAAAAATTTCTCTATTTGTAGTGTTATTAATCGGATTTTTTCTGTGCTATGTTGTTATGATAAATAATAATACTTATTCTGAGGAGAAAGTCTTTCGCGCCGACGAGTCTCCAAGTCCTGAAGGGATTAGTTGTATGAAATTTCATGGATTTTATAACCCACCAAAGGATATCGCACCAGATACCTGTAGACCAAAAAATGTAGTATATGTATTCAATCCGGATAAGACGATCACTTTCAAATGGGATTGCCCAATAAACAGGGGTATACCTACTTTTTCTTGGTTTTGTTGCTCCTGCAACGATAATACCAGCCGTACTGTTCCTGTTCCCTATCCAACAATGGGTATTCACAACCCTGCAAACATGTGGCCGGTAGTCTGCAACTCAAAGGTTAATCCCAATAATGGATATCTTTCAGTATCCTGCAAATTAACGGTTGACCCAAATCATGAGTATGCTTATTTGGTAGGATGCGCAGTAAAAGAGAAAGTTATGGGTGGGTGCTCTGATAAACTGAGGGTAATAAATTATAAAAAGTGAAACCTCTAATCACTTCATCTCTGGCTGCCGGCAGGTAGACCGGCCACACTTGCATCCTCGGGCTTTGAAACCTCGAGGTTTTATCGCGTCGGGATAAAAACAGGATAATTCACTTAAGCTAATTTAAAAGCTTACGCTTTTAACCCGCTAAGCTTAATTGTTAATCTTACCTTTTAATCTACAATTATTTATTCGCGATGAGATATTCAGCAATTTGAACGGCGTTTAAGGCGGCGCCTTTTAAGAGGTTGTCGGCAACTACCCAGAGCCAAAGCCCATTCTTAAGGGACAAAGGGGTCAGCCCTTGAAACTTGAAAATAGTACTTCTGCTTCTCTCCCGCTTTTATATTTACATGTTATATTTACTCGACAAACTAATCAAAAAATTATAAAATACTATCTAACAAGGCAATCCAGCTGACCCTACTACGCCCTAACGGGCTTCGTAGGGCGGCTGATTTTTGTGTTATCTTTAAAAATAATTTAATGATTAAGACAAAAATTTATCGAATATTAGGTGCAATATTTTTAGGAATTGGATTATACAATATAATTTATGGCATCACTCATCCCCGAACCTTCCAAGCAATTGTCAATCCTAGCCCTATTCAAATATTTATGATGAACCTTCATATCCGCGGTTATTTTGCGTTCGATTACGGGCTATGGATAGGGTTAATTCTCCAGTGGCGAGCAGATAAAAATAAAAATTCGAAAACAAAATCTTTATGGGGTAAAATATTAGTGGGCTATCTCATATATGCAGCATTGATAGCTTTATGGTATCTATTTAAAGGAATTTATATTTTTATTTAAACCATAAAAGATAACCACTTCATCCAGCCGACCTTCCCTACGCCCTGTCGGGCTTCGGTCAGGCGGCTGATTTCTGTGTTATCTGTAAAATTAATAAAAAATATATTTTAGAGTGAATTTTTAATTCCGGTAATAAAAAATGAGTATTTTTAAAAACAATATGTCTGTGGAAGAAGTAGCCGATAAAATATTACGTGATTATCTTATTCGATGTCATCATGTAATCTCTAAAAACTATCAAGAAATCAAAGATATGGAACCAGAGAATGCTGCCAATTTTTTGATGCATTTAAGAAAAATGGGGAAGATTGATATTAAATTGAAATGCATTGATAATAGAATTAGTTGCAAAATAATTGATAAAAAAATAGCAAGGTAACGCAAATAAGTAAAAATTACAACAATATTAAAAATCATCTAACAAGGCAATCCAGCGAGATCTCGCCAAAAGCGGACCGCTGATTTTTGTGTTATATGAATAAAATAAAAAGGAGAAAAATGAAAAAGAAGAATTCAGTTATTCTGTTAAGTCTTATAATTAGCATTTGCTTTATGAGTTATAATCTTGCCGAAGAAATACATTCATCACCATCTGATGAGTTATTTAACAAGTTTAAATCTGTATCCGCTAAAATATGCGAAGATTCAGTAATATCGGCAGCAATGTTAGGGTATGAACTGAATGAAACAGATAGAGATAAGATTATGAGTCCTGAAATGAAAGAAATGGCAAATAAGGCGAGCGTTGAATTGATGGATCGATATAAAAATGCGTTTATTGTTCCTGACGTAGAAGCACAAAAAATCCTTTCTGGCAAATATAATAATAGTAAAAATAAACAGGATATATTGAATTCGATAAAAGAATTTCAGAAAATAGCAGTTAAGTTACCTATGCCCATACTCTATCTTATAGAGAAATATAATAAGAATTCCTTATCAGAATTAGAGCTTGAATTTGCAGCTAGATTATTTAAAGAATTCCTGAAGCAGACTTATAATTCTATTTCACTCTCCCCAAAGTAAAAGAACAATTTAAGTAGATAAGAATTTGGAGTATAATAAAATCATATAACAAGTCATTCCAGCGGACACTTCAGTCGCTTTCAGCGGCTTCAGTGCCGCTGATTTCTGCGTTAAATGAAAAATAAATTAATAACAATAATTTCAGCGATTTTTTTGGTAATAGTATCGTTATTGCCTGCCCATGCCACAAAGCCTCAAAAATTATACGCTGTTATATTTGGCATCGTCATCGGAGAAAAAGGCGAATTACTAAATGTCAGAATAAGCAAAACCATTAATGCATATTCTAAATCCACAGAGGCTGTTGAGATAGAAATCCCAGAAAAGTATTTTGAAAAGGCAAAAGAAAAAATAAAAAATCATGGTTACGAACCAACGCTTGAAAATGGCAAGCCAAAAGAATTTTTTACCTATTTTTACTTTGATCCTGAAAATCCAGAATTATTAATAGACGATTTAAAAATGATCGAATAGAATACATTTAACCACTTCATCCAGCGGCGTTTCCGCTCCGCGAAAACGCCGCTGATGTCGGTGTTATGAGATAATAATATGAAAATGTTTGCAAAATATATTACTATTATTGCTTCTTTATTATTAATATCTGGTTGCGTCAGCACACAAAAGATGGAACAATGCATTGGCGATTTAGGTAAAGAGATTATGATATATAAACTCCAAGAACGTATACAAGATGGCATGGTTGTTGGTATCGCTTCCGCGTATTATATGAAGGAAGGAAGATGGCCGGCATCTTTAGGGGAATTTAGGGAATTTTATAATAAAGAGGTGAAAAAAACAGATGATTCGGATAAGAAAGAATTAAGACCTAATTGGGAAACCTTATCATCTTCAAAGTTTTATATTATGCAGGGCGGCAATCTTAGAATCGAATATGAAGATAAGTTTGAAAAATTACTAGGCGATAGCATTAAAATCACCCCTATAGAACGGAAATTTACGGTCAAAATAAATGATTCAGAAGCCGTTGCAAAAGTTTCACTTGAAAACTGTATAAAAAGAATCATAATCGAGCCACCTAAAGGCAAAATATCTAAATAGTGGCTCATAACAATTCACTCCAGCGGACTTAACTGCAGCGTTACCGCGCCTCGTTAAGCCGCTGATTTCTATGTTATATGTATTAATAAAAAAGGAGGCATGATGAGGTTTAAATTTTGTGTAATTTCAATTTTCCTACTATTGTCTGCCTGGGGCTCTGCTTTTGCAGGAGATATTAATGCATTTGCCGAGAAGACTTTAGGCGACTTTAAAAATAACAACTATGAGGCTCTATATGCAGAGATGTCACAAGCGGCCAAGACCGCAATGCCGTACAATGGAATGGTAGACTTTTTTCAGGAAGAAAAAGAAATATTAGGAAAGTTACAGAGATATGACAAATTAGACAATATGCAACAAGTTACCAGTTATGGACTCACGACCATTCTCAGATATGCAGCATATTTTGAAAAAACTGGTGCTATTATAGTATTAACTATTGTGGAAGAAAATGGAAAACCAGCATGCCAAAGCTTGCATATTGATTCTTTAGTTTTCGCTAAGCCAGAAATACAGGAGCGCCTTAAAAAGTTTACACCCCGAGAAAAATAAAAAGTTTAAGCAATAAACCATATAACATCTCATCAATCCAGCCGACCTTTCCGCCGCTTCCAGCGGCTTCAAGGCGGCTGATGCCGGTGTTAGCAAAAAATGAAGCTCCGCGGGCTAATCCTTCGACCTTGTTCAGGATGGTTCGAAGGAATGGTGAGCGTAGTCGAACCAAAGCCCGCGGTTTCCTGTATCCGCTACGCGCGCAGCATAATCCCGACCACGCTTTCATCCTCGGCGTAAAAGCCGAGGTTTTATCGCGTCGGGATAAATAATCCCTTGACAAGACGTACGCAATATGGTACGTTTTAGATGGAGGTGATATAGATGACAACGTTAAGTGCCACTCAAGCAAGAAGCCGGCTCTATAAATTACTAGATACTGCCGCATTATCCCATGAGCCTATTCAAATTACCGGTAAACGCCACAACGCTATTTTAATTGCCGAAGACGATTGGCGTTCAATTAAAGAATCATTATATTTGCTATCGGTTCCAGGAATGCGAAAATCTATTCAAAAAGGCTTAAAAACCCCTGTTTCAAAGTGCGTTAAAACTCTCAAATGGTAAGTTGGCAATTAGTTTATACGAAACAGGCGCAAAAAGACGCCAAAAAGCTCTCTACCGCTGGCTTGCGGCCAAAAGCGGAAAAACTCCTTCTAATCTTGCAAAAAAATCCCTTTCAAACTCCTCCCCCTTTTGAAAAATTAGTAGGCGATTTGGATGGGACTTACTCGCGTAGAATAAACATCCAGCATCGGCTTGTCTATCAGGTCATTAAGGAACTACGAACTGTAAAAATCATCCGGATGTGGACGCATTATGAATAAATGAAGCTTTTTATAACTCCTCGGGCTAAAAGCCCGAGGTTTCAGCATGGCTATCCACCAGGGTGCCCTGTTGGGCTAATACCAAGCGGCGCACCATATAATCCGTCCCGACATGTCGGGACGGTTTTTTGAGCACCTTAATACGCTATTAAGCGAAATCCCGATATCATCGGGAAGCGCCGCGAACGTATAAATTTCTAACAAGGCAATCCAGCGGACGTAAGGGCTGCACCTTCCCATCTCTGATTTTTGTGTTTGATAAAAAATGCTTATGGCAGGCTTCTTTTTACTGGCAGTTGTGTTAAAGAAATTTTTGTAAAATAGCCGGCTAGAAAAGGTTAGTTACTTCGTAACGAGATACTCGGCAATTTGGACGGCGTTTAAGGCGGCACCCTTTAAGAGGTTGTCGGCAACTACCCAGAGCCAAAGCCCATTCTTAACAAAAGGATCGCGGCGGATGCGGCCGATGAATACTTCGTCTTTACCTTCTACGTCTTTAGGCATAGGGTAAAGATTATTGTTAATGTCATCAACCACAATAGTACCCGGAGCTTTTGAAAGAAGAGCCTTAACTTGCGCAGGCGTAATATTCTTTTCGGTCTCGATATAGACTGATTCTGAATGTCCGGTTCTCACCGGCACCCTTACCGTAGTTGCGGAAATTTTCATTTTATCAGCGTGCATAATCTTATGGGTCTCCTTTACTAATTTCCACTCCTCACTCGTATAATCGTAATCGGAAAAACCGCCAATATGCGGAAACACATTATAAGCAAGCTGTTGCGGCATTGCCTTTTCAGAGGACAGATGACAGAGTACAGAGGACAGAAAATTCTGACTTCTGTCTTCCGATGGTTCGACTTCGCTCACCATCAGCCCTGAGCGTAGTCGAAGGGCTGACTTCTGGCTTCTGAGAACAATTTCTTCAGTCTCTTTCCAGAGTTGTTCCACCGCCCCTCTTCCTGCACCGGATGCTGCTTGAAGAGTGGTAACGATTACCCGTTTTATGCCTACCTTCTTATGTATTGGCCACAGTGCAACAACCATCTGGATAGTCGAGCAATTAGGGTTAGCGATTATTCCTTTATGTTTCTTTATATCGGCGGCATTTACTTCCGGAACTACTAAAGGCACATCTTTTTGCATCCGAAAATCCGCGCCATTGTCAATAACCACCGCCCCTCGCTTGACTGCCTCGCTAGCATAAGCTACTGCGGCACCTTTTTCGCCTTCGGTTCCGGCGAATAAAGCAATATCTATATCGTTAAAGCTATCATTAGAGATAGCTTGCACGGAATATATATCATTATCTACTTCAATATCTCTGGCTGAGCGCGCAAAAACACGTAATTCTCCTACGGGGAAATTGCGCTGTTTTAGACAACGTAGCATTTCAATGCCTACCACTCCCACCCCGATTACTGCGACATTGTATTTTGATTTGTTCTTCATTATTCTACCTTTTTTTTACACAGCTAAGCGTACATCACTAGGAATAACCAAGTTCCAAGATACAATAACCAAACAATAATCAATAACCAAATTCAATAATCAAACGGAAAAATCGATAGAATTGTTTGGTGGTTGATTATTGGATATTGAGATTTGTTTGTATCTTGTTTCTTGGTTATTGGTTATTTTATAAAACATCTGTGACAATCTGTACTTATCAAAGATTTTCAACTACTAAATCCCCTACCTCACTAGTAGAATATCCCATTTTACCCGCAGCTAAGCTTTTTAATTTTTTCGCGACTATTTTAATAACTGCATCTTCAATTGCCTGGGCTGCTTTTATTTCACCGAGATTCTCTAGTAACATTGCACCTGCGCAAATTGCCGCTAAAGGATTAATTACATTTTTCCCGGTATATTTAGGTGCGCTACCGCCAATTGGCTCAAACATAGACACACCGCTAGGATTTATATTTCCGCCCGCAGCAATGCCCATTCCTCCCTGAATCATCGCACCTAAATCCGTAATAATATCTCCGAACATATTATCGGTAACAATTACATCAAACCATTCAGGATTTTTTACAAACCACATCGTGGTTGCGTCTACGTGAGCATACTCGGTTGTAATATCCGGGTATTCTTTGGCTACTTCGTTAAATGTACGCTGCCAAAGATCCCAGGCATACGTCAATACATTGGTTTTACCGCAAAGCGTAAGTTTTTTCCTTTTGTTACGCTTACGCGTATATTCAAAAGCATAACGGATACAGCGCTCAACGCCTTTACGGGTATTATAAGAAATCTGAATGGCTATTTCTCTTTTGGTATCTTTATCTTTAAACTCGCCCATACCTTTATAAAGGCCTTCAGAGTTTTCCCGCACCACCACAAAATCAATATCTTCAGCTTTTTTATCTTTTAAAGGGCAAAATTCGGGATTATAGAGCTTAACTGGGCGCAGATTAATATACTGGTCCAAAGAAAATCGTAGCTTAAGAAGTATGCCTGTTTCCAGAATCCCCGGTTTTACTTGGGGATGGCCTATAGCACCTAAATAAATAGCTGAGTATTTTTTCAGCTCATTTATATCTTTATCCTCTAAAGTTTTTCCGGTTTTGAGATACCTATCTGCGCCAAAATCAAAGGTTTTAGTTTCGTATTTAAATCCGTACTTTTTACTCGCTACTTCCAAAACCTTTAAGCCTTCGCGTATTACTTCAGGCCCTGTACCGTCACCGGGAATAACTGCAATCTTATATTTACTAGTCATCGTTACCTAGCCTCTTCAATCCATTTTATTGAACTCTTATTTAGAATAATCGTACTCTTTCTTTTGCTCAAGGCCATAAGTAGTGAAAATGAGTGCACTTCTTTTAGGTTTTGAAATTCCGCTTCAGTTACCACTACAAAAGTTGCGCTTTCGTGATTTATAAAATCAAGCAATCTTAAGCCTTCGCTAATATGGACAAAACCTCTCACAAAAGTTCCATCGTTGCAAAATATATTAACTTTAACTCTTTCCTTTGGGATTTTCATTTCACCCCTCCCTTTTTGATTTTAACCAATTCATTAACCCTCTATGCTCTATAATTTCCTGCAGAAATTTTGGAAAAGATTGCACTTTGTAGGCCTGGTTTTTACTTACATTTTTTATTATACCACTGGCTAAGTCTATTTCAAGGATGTCGCCTTGCGAAATCTTATCTATTTCTGCTATCTCTATAATCGGTAAACCTATATTTATGGCATTACGAAAAAATATCCTTGCGAAACTGCGTGCAACCACACAAGCTATACCACAACCTTTTAACGCTACGGGTGCGTGCTCCCTGCTCGAACCGCAGCCAAAATTGCTGCCGGCAACGACAATATCGCCTTTTTGTACTTTTTTTATGAAATGAGGGTCAATATTCTCCATGCATTTCGAACCCAAAAATGCTTCATCTTGAGAGTCCAAGTACTTCGCGGCAATAATGTCGTCCGTATTTATGTTATCGCCGAATTTATGAACTTTGCCTTTAATTATCATTTATAAATCCTTCGGATTTATGCACAGATGACCACGAGATTTTCCGCCTCATGCCTAAGGCAGATGCGCCTCTGGCGCAAGAGGCGCCCGCCTGCCGGACGGGCAGGGATCCGCCTTCGGCGGAAAACCACAGATAACCACAGATAAAATCTGTGCCCATCTGTGATGTCTATCTGTGTTCATCTGTGTATCTCATCCGGATGTGTTATTCTTCCCTTTATAGCGCTCGCCGCGGCTACAGCCGGACTAGAAAGATACACAAAACTTTCGGGATGCCCCATTCTGCCGATAAAGTTTCTATTCGTAGTTGCAAGCACAACCTCTCCCTTATCTAAAATACCCATATGCCCTCCCAGGCACGGCCCGCAATTAGCCGGACTCACTATACAACCCGCTTCTAAAAATATTTCAATCAGGCTTTCTTTTTCTGCTTGTTTATAAATATTTGGCGTTGCCGGTATAACGATAACGCGTAATTCCTTTTTTATCTTTTTGCCCTTCAATATCTTAGCTGCAATTCGTAAATCAAAGATTCTACCGTTAGTACAGGAACCAATCACTACTTGCGTTAATTCAACCTTGCTTAGATACCTTACCGATTTAGTATTACTAGGTAGATGGGGACAGGCAACTTGAGGCTCTAATTTAGTTACATCAATTTCTATAACCTTTTCATAAACAGCATCTTTGTCGTTTTTTAAGTCTTTAAATTTTGATATTTGATATTTGATATTTGATATTTGCTGAAGGTATTTGAAAGTAACTTCATCCGGCTCAATGACGCCAGTCTTTCCTCCCGCCTCAATCGCCATATTCGTCATACTAAGCCTCTCATCCATGCATAAATCTTTAACAACGGGGCCAGAGAATTCCATAACTCTATAGTGTGCGCCTTCAACGCCAATTTTTCCGATAGTGTGCAAAATTAAATCTTTACCGCTAATCCATTTACCTAATTTACCTTTATAGATAAATTTAATTGTGCGCGGCACCTTAAACCAGCATCTTCCTTCTTTCATTGTAGCAGCCAAATCCGTTGAACCTACGCCAAAGCTAGCCGAGCCAATGGCACCTAAGGTGCAAGTATGAGAATCTGCTCCTATCGCTAAGTAACCCGGCCGCACTAGGCCTTTTTCAATTAGAAAAACATGCATTATGCCGCATTGGTTAATGTCAAAAAAATTTTTAATTTTATATTGCCTTGAAAAATCTCTTAAAACCTCTACATTGTTAGCAGCTTTCAAGTCTCTGGCAGGAAGAAAATGGTCGCAAATAAAACCGATTTTTTTGTTATCAAACACCGAAGTAAAGCCTGCCTTTACAAACTCTTTTACAGCCAAAGGCGCGGTGATATCGCTACCAAAGCAGAAATCTACTTTAGCGTAGACGAAATCGCCTAGGTCTTTTTTGCCTGATGCTTTCAGTAATATTTTCTCAACTAAAGTCAAACCCATAATCTCGCATAGCGCTAAGCGCATAGCGCATAGCGTCTAAATATAATAATAAAAATTCTATAAATTTGTTTTTCTTCATAGCGATTTTTTCTTCCTACGCTTTGCGCCTAACGCTATGCGCTATGCTATTTGAACTCTTTTATGAGGAGTGTGGCGTTGTGGCCGCCGAAACCTAAAGAATTAGAAAGGGCAACTTTTATTTTTGATTCAATGGCTTTATTAGGAGTATAATCCAAATCACAATCCGGATCCGGATTTTCATAATTTATGGTCGGATGGATAACCTTATGCTTAATACTAAGACAGCAAGCAATAAATTCAACCGCGCCTGCCGCGCCTAGCATATGGCCGGTCATAGATTTAGTAGAACTTATGTGCACTTTTTTTGCGAAACTACCAAATACTTTTTTGATTGCCAAAGTCTCAACTTTATCATTCAATTCTGTACTTGTGCCATGGGCGTTGATATAAATGTTTTCATCTATAGTTACACCTGCTTCCTCTAGAGCGAATTCCATAGCTTTCACTGCCCCTTCACCGGTAGGATCCGGAGCGGTAATATGGTAAGCATCGCAGGTTGCGCCGTAGCCAGCGAATTCTGCTAAAATATGTGCTCCTCTTTTTTTCGCATGTTCAAGGTCTTCTAAAACTACTATGCCAGCGCCCTCAGCCATAACAAAACCATCTCTGTCGCGGTCAAAAGGCCGGCTTGCTCTCTCTGGCTCATTATTTCGCTTGGAAAGCGCTTTGAGAGCACAAAAACCTCCTACCCCCATAGCAGCGACACTGGCTTCTGTTCCGCCGCATACTATCACATCTGCCCTTCCTTGCTTAATCGCAGCATATGCCTCGCCAATGCCATGCGCCCCTGAAGCGCATGCGGTGACTGTGCAAAAATTTATTCCTTTAAGCTTAAAATACATTGCAACCGCACCAGCTGCTTCATTAGTAATTAGGGTAGGAATAAGAAAAGGGCTTATCCTGTCCGGGCCTTTTTGTAAATAAGTAAAGCATTCGCTCTCTACTATCTGTAAACTCCCAATCCCTGAACCGATTATTACTCCGATTCGATATGGATTAATATTTGCTAAATCTAAGCCACTTGTCTTTAGTGCCTCTTCAGCAGCTTTAAGCGCGAACTGAGCGAAACGAGGTGTTCTTTTTATATCTTTAGGAAGGACAAAGGAAGGAAGAACAAAATCTTTTATTTCTCCCGCGATTTTGGAATCAAATCTTTCGGCGTTAAATTGGGTAATCTTACCTACACCACTTTTGCCTTTGGTAAGAGCATCCCAAAAAGATGGTATCCCCACCCCCACGGGAGAAACTACTCCGTAGCCAGTAACTGCGACTCGCCTTTCCATCTAAAAGAACTATCCTTCTTTTTTCTTTGCTTTTGCGTCGATATATTTAACGGCTTCGCCAACTGTTGTTATTTTTTCGGCTTCCTCGTCGGGAATTTCTATACCAAACTCCTCTTCTAAAGCCATCACCACTTCTACTGTATCTAGGGAATCAGCCCCTAAATCATCGATAAACGAGCTTTCTGGCTTAATCTCTTCTTTCTTTACTCCTAACTGCTCTGCGATAATTTCCTTGACTTTTTCCTCAACGCTCATCGTTTACCTCCTTTCTTGTGCTAAAATATAAATGGTATTTGCCTGCCTCGTTAATTCCGTCCGCAGCATTTAAACCAGGCCTCCGTCAACCACCAATACTTGGCTCGTAATGTAGTCGGCATCGCTTGATGCCAAAAAAAGCACTGCCTTTGCTACATCGCTAGGCTCGCCAAATCTACCTAGAGGAATCAATTGAAACATTTTTTCCTTTATCTTCTCATCCAACTTATCCGTCATTGCCGTTCTAATATAGCCAGGAGCAACGGCATTAACGGTTATATTTCTTGAGCCTAGCTCTTTAGCTAAGGACTTCGTTACTCCGATAAGCCCGGCTTTTGAGGCAGCATAATTTACCTGCCCGGCGTTTCCCATTATCCCTATGACTGAACTGATATTAATAATCTTTCCGTAGCGCTGCTTTACCATAGGTCTTGAAATTGCCTTAATACAATTAAAAGCGCCTTTTAAATTTACGCTTAAAACTTTATCCCAATCGCTTTCAGAGAGCCTCAAAAGCAGGTTATCACGAGTTATGCCTGCATTGTTAACTAATATATCAACTCTCCCAAAGTTGTCAATAATTTTGTTGATATTTTTCTCAACTTCCTCTAAGCTGGTCACATCTACTTTTAAAGCCAAAACCTCGCAATACGCGCTCAAATCCTTAGCTGCCTGGCTCAAACTCTCTTCGTTGACGTCAAAGATAACTAGCTTTGCGCCCTCTTTGGAAAATTGTAGGACAATTTCCTTACCGATACCCTGAGCGCCGCCAGTGACTAATGCCACTTTACCTTGAAAACGCATACGTCCTCCTAGTTATAATGAAATAACCAAGATACAAGCACCAAACAAATCTCAATATCCAATAACCAAACAGAAAGGTTTAGTTATTTGAATTTGGTTATTGGTCATTGTTTGGTTATTGTTTCTTGGAACTTGGTTATTTCTAAATTAAATCTTTATATGCTGTCCAAATCTTCTTTCTTCTCTATGTTAACGACCTTAACGTCAGGGTTGATTTTACGCACAAGGCCGCGTAAAACCTTGGCAGGGCCAATTTCAAAAAAGGTATCTACACTATTTTTTATCATAAACTCTACGCAATCTTTCCATAAAACTGAGGAAGTAAGTTGTTCTTTAAGATTTCTCTTAACTTCATCCTTATCGCTTGTGGCCTCGCCAGTAAAGTTGCTAACAATAGGGATTCTTGCATTTTTGAATTCGAGTTTATCGAGCACTTTTGACAAATGTTGCTTTGCGGGTTCCATAAATGGCGAGTGGAATCCTCCTCCAACCTCAAGCTCTACTACCCGAGCCTTGTTGCCTTCTAAAATATTTTTAATTTTATCTTTATCCTCATTTTTTAAGGAAACTGTGATTTGACCGGGAGCGTTAAAATTAGCAATGTGAAACCCATATTCTTTTGCCTTCTTGCACAAAGCATCTTTTTCTAAACCAATCACTGCAAACATACAGGAAGGATTCATCCCAGAGGCTTCCTCCATTGCTATAGCGCGTTCTTTTACTAAATATACCAAATCTTTCATATTTAAGGCACCGGCGGGATAAAGTGAAGTATACTCCCCTAAGCTTAACCCGGATAAAAAATCTATTTTGATATTCTTTTCTTTAAAAATTTCATAAGAAACTAGCGAAACTGCAAGAATAACTAGCTGTTGTAACGAGGTCTTTTTTAAATCTTCATCTTTACCTTCAAAACAAATCTCGGAAACTTTCAAGCCTGCATATTTGTCTATATTGATAAAATTTTCTTTTGCTTTGGGAAAAGCATCATATAAGCTTTTGCCCATACCTTTATATTGCGAACCTTGACCGGGGAAAATTATCGCATTCATTATGAATTTTTCAAATTCATTCACAGATAATCACAGATTAAAAATCATAAGATAAGCACAGATATTCATCTGTGTTCATCTGCGGTTTCTATCTCGTGATCATCTGTGTACTATGTCCATCTAATCACGCAACTACCCCAGACTAATCCTCCGCCAAATGCATCCAAGACTACTATATCATCTTTTTTAACTCTGCCTTCCTCCCATGCTTCACACAAAGCTACAGCGCTGGAAGCGGAAGACATATTGCCATAGCGAGATATATTTAGATAAATCTTTTCGCTGGAAACCCCTAATCTTTTAGCTACGGCGCTAATAATACGCTCGTTTGCCTGATGGGGAATTAATAAATCTATGTCGTGTGGTGTGAGTCCTGCATCATTGAGGGCAATTTTAGCTGCCTGCACCATAACTCGCACCGCAAAACGAAACAATTCATTCCCTTGCATCTTTATATAATGTAGCCTGTGTTTAACTGTTTCTTCCGAAGCAGGGTGTTTAGAACCTCCTGCAGGAATCATAAGAAGCTCTGCCTGAGAGCCGTCGCTACCAAGATAATAACTCAAGAAACTGTCTTTCTGGCTTTTAGTCAAAACTGCTGCTCCTGCGCCATCGCCAAATAAAATACAGGTTGAGCGGTCTTTCCAATCGGTAACGGAAGTAAGCACTTCGCTACCTACCACTAATACATTTCTATAAAGGCCGCCTTTTATAAATTGTGATGCGCAGGTTATAGCGTATACAAAACCAGCGCATGCCGCAGAAATATCAAAACATGCTGCACGATGCGCTTTTAGGTAATTCTGAAGATAGCAAGCAGTGGATGGAAAAGGAGTATCTCCAGTGACTGTAGCTACAATAATTAGGTCGAGATCATTGGGCTTTAGCCCAGCTCTCTTGAGGGCCTCCTTAGAGGCTTCATAAGCAAGTTGTGAAGTAAAAACACCCTTCTCCGCAATCCTTCTTTCCTTGATACCTGTACGCGTAGTAATCCATTCGTCAGAGGTATCAACCATTCTTTCAAGATCAAAGTTTGTCAATATCTTTGGAGGTAAATATTTTCCAAGCCCTATTATCTTTGCCAAGCGGTATACCCCCTTTAATTAATGGGACTGTTGCAAAACGCAACAGTCCCTGATTGCAGTGATTTATCTGCGATTACAACGATTGAAAACATTGGCATTTCCAATCACCGTAATCATCTTTTTCCGCCTCATGCCTGAGGCAGATCCGCCTCTGGCGGAGGAGGCGGACCCGCCCACACTAAAGAAATATCGGTGGCGGGAATCATTGGAATCAGGCGCTGACGCTATTTCGCGACAGCGCCATGGTTTCCGCACGCTTTTTCAGTGGAAACTAATTAGAGGCGCTAAGTAATTGCTTAATCTGCTCGTTCTGATAAATCTCGTTGATTTTTGCCTTTATCTTTTCGTTTATATCCCTCTTAAGTTCCTGTATCCCTGCTTTAATGGCATTCTTAACTGCTAGAGCGTTTGAACGGCCATGGCCGATAATAACAACTCCGTTTACCCCTAAAAGAGGCGCTCCGCCGTATTCTGCATAATCGAGAATCCTTTTGAACTTACGCAGGCTTTTTTTAATCAAAAATAAACCTAATAAACCTAGCGGATCTTTCATGATGATATCAAAAAGAAATTTACCCATTGCTTCGGCGCAACCCTCCGTAACTTTTAGGGCGACGTTACCGACAAAACCATCACATACTATGCAGTCACATTTTCCAGAAAATATATGTTTTGCCTCCACGTTACCTGTAAAATTTAAAGTCGAGGCGGAAAAAAGTTTATGTACGTGCTTTACAAAATCAGAGCCTTTAGACTCTTCCTCACCAATGTTTAAAAGCCCCACGGTAGGATTTGGCTTATTAAGCACCAACTCATAATACACTGAGGCCATTATGCCATATTGAAAAAGATGTGTTGGCTTTGGCTCAACATTCGCCCCTACATCCACAATAAGCGAAGCTCCTGCCTGGGTAGGAATTAAAATACCTATGCCTGGCCGCTCAACCCCTTCAATTAACCCTAACATTAAAGTAGATGCGGCTACTGCTGCCCCGGTATTTCCGCAAGAAACAAAAGCGTCTATTTTTCTTTCTTTTAAAAAATTAATGCCTATGGTGATAGAAGAATTTTTCTTACGGCGCACTGCAGTTGCTGGCGATTCGCCCATATCAATTTTTTCAGGAGCATCAACGACACTGAATTGACTAAGATCAACTTTATTTCTACGTGCCTCTGCCTCTATCTCTTCTTTTACTCCTATAAGAACGATATCCTCGTTATATTCTTGCTTAGCGAGTACCGCTCCTTTAAAAATTTCAGCCGGCGCGTAATCACCGCCGGATATATCTATACCAATTTTATAACTCATCAACCTTTCCTCTTTTTCTCTTTCAACTCTATCGTTACTACTTCTCTGCCCGCGTAATAACCGCAGAATGGACAAATCATATGGCTGGGCTTAAGCTTACGGCACTGCGTGCATTCTACCAAAGCAGGTGCGAATATTTTTTTATGCGTTCTTTTCTTTAGTGTGCGAGAGCGGGAATGCTTTCGTTTTGGATGCGCCATTTTAAACCTCCTTTAATGACGACACAACTCATGAAGCTATCGCGAACATAAGTTGTTTGTCGGAATTAAACCCCACACCCAGATAGGTCGGTGTGGTGAGTAAACTCTACAAGAAATAAAGTAACAAACCTCATATCGTAAAGTAGTAAGATGAACTGCTGGGTGTGGGGTCAAATTCAGTTACGCAAATTTTCTACGCTTTCGGCTTGAAAATTTTCTGCTTCATTTGACACTTACACTTTTCAAAATTTAAGTCTGCCTTGCACTCGGGGCATAACCCCTTACAATCTTCTTTGCATAAAACTTTCATCGGAAAATCAAGTAACATTTCTTCCCTTATGTCTTTATCAACCTCTAAATAATCTCCTAAACTATTGACATTATAATCTAATTCAAATTTTTGCTTAATACTCTGCGTAACTTGCGTAAGGCAACGCGAACAAATAATATTTCTATGCGTTATTGCTTGAACATTCACTATGATTTCATTACTTACACGTACAAATGCGCAGTCAAAATGGATATTGTCCACAAACTTGACATCAAAACTATCCAAATCCCAAGTTGCGGCAGGAATATCCTCCTCAAGGACTATTTCTTTGTCCTTAATTTTCTCTACTTCTATTCTCATGTCAACGGTTGTATCTAACACTTATAAGACGTACTCGAAGTATTCGCAGAAATCAATCCATTCGACTCTTTCCCCGACCTAAAGGTCGAGGTTTGTGGTTCGACTCCCTTTGGTCGCTCACAACCCTGAGCGAGCGAAAACGAATCAAAGGGCTCAGGGTTGTACTTCGATAAACTCAGTATCCTTCGAAGTATCCTGAGTAGTATCGAAGGAATACTGAGCGCCGCGAACGTATCAATTCTGGTTAACCCCATGCATCTTGCTTCTTAGCGCTTTCAAAACAGACAAGGGTAAAAAATGTTTTAAATCCGCCCCTAACGAAGCGGCTTCTTTTATAAGACGGGAAGAGATATAAGAATAGTATGGGTGCGGCATTAGAAATAAAGTCTCTACGTCAGAGGCAAGGCTACGATTAGTCAGAGCCATCTGAAATTCATATTCGAAATCAGAAATCATACGTAGCCCTCTTATGATAACTTTTGCCTTTCGTTTTTTTGCAAAATCGACTACTAAACCGTCAAAACCCTCTACCTTGACACCTTTTATTCTCCTTACTGCTTCCTTTACCATCCGGATTCGTTCCTCATAAGAAAAAAAGGTATCTTTTGAGGGGTTTTTAACCACGGCAACAATTATATTTTTAAAAATAGACGATGCCCTTTTAATAATATCGATATGGCCATTAGTGATAGGATCAAATGTTCCTGGATATATAGCTTGTTCCACAGTCCTATTTTTCCTTTTTCCTATATATTAATAACAAGGTCTGCCCATACTTTCTTTCCGCAATAAGGTAAAATTTATCACTTTCTTTACAAAAATCGTCTTTTATGTAGCAAAAACAAAGTATATACCCGGAAGGGGTTAATATATCATACTCCTCTAAGGTTTGCAAGGTTTTTCTAAGCATCCCCTTGTAATAAGGGGGGTCTAAAAAGATAAAATCAAAGCTTATTTGGCGGGTAAAAAACTCATGTATTGCCTTATCGGCATCTTTTAAATAAACTTCTATTTTTTGGCCAATTTTTGTAGAAAGAGTGTTTTTCTTTACCGTTTCAACGCAAACATTTGAAATATCTACGAAAATGGATTGTTCTGCTCCGTTAGATAGGGATTCTATGCCCAAAGATCCGGAACCGGCAAAAAGATCTAAAACTTTTCCGCCTTGAATCGCTTCGCCTAAGATATCAAAACAGGCCCTCCTTACCATGACCGATACCGGCCTTACGCCAATAGGACAAACTATGTTTTTTCCTTTTAAAGATCCTTTTAAAATTCTCATTTTATTTTTTAAACCAATAATCCAAATGCTCTCTTACGCATTTGTGCTGCGTAGATTCTAAATTAGGGTCGCTTTTAATTACTTGATATGCAAAATGTCTGGCTAATGTTAAAATTTCTAAATCTTTTAAAGGATTAGCTATTTTTAAATTAGGTAAACCGTGCTGTACTTCCCCAAAGAAATCACCCGGCCCTCTAAGCTTAAGGTCTTCTTCTGCTATCACAAACCCGTCGTTAACGCTGGTGATTACCTCTAACCTCTTGAAGGCCAGTTCGGAAAGTTCACTTTTACCCAAAAGAATAAAATTAGATTCGTAGCTTGAACGCTGAATTCTACCGCGCAATTGATGTAATTGTGCCAAGCCAAACCTTTCCGGATTTTCTATTATCATCGCTGTGGCATTTTCTATATTCACACCAACCTCCACCACTGTAGTCGAAACTAGTATATCTATTTCTTTTTGCTTAAATTTCTTTATTGCCGCTAACTTCTCTTTGGCGCTTAGTCGGCCATGAAATATTCCTGTGTTAAACGAAGAGAAAACTTTTTTAATCCGCCCATACATCTCTTCAAGCGACCTTAAATCCTCATCCTCGCTCTCTTCTATTACAGGATAAATAATATACACTTGCCTTTTCTGCGCGAGTTTTTCTTTTAAAAAATTATACACCCATTCTCTTTGGTCTTCTCGTACCCATTTGGTTTTCGCAAGTACCCTGCCCTGAGGAAACTCCTTTATGACTGAGAGATCGAGATCTCCATATAGAGAAAGCGCTAAGCTGCGCGGTATGGGAGTAGCACTCATAACTAAGCAGTGGGGGTTTTTGCCTTTTTTAGGGAGAAGCGCACGCTGAGCTACTCCAAATTTATGCTGCTCATCAATAATAACAAGAGCTAATTTATTAAACTCTACATTCTCTTGAATAAGCGCGTGTGTTCCCACTATGATATCAACTTTTCCTTCCTTCAAATCTCTATGAACACGTTCAATTTCTTTTTTTGAAAGCGAAGATGTAAGCACTTCTGTCTTAAAAGACAATCCTTTAAAAATCTTATCTAAGGTCTCTTTGTGCTGATAAGCAAGTACTTCTGTAGGAACCATCAACGCAGCCTGAAAGCCACAATCAACACATGCGCCGATAGCAAAAGAGGCAACTACAGTTTTGCCGCAACCCACGTCACCCTGCAGCAGCCTATGCATGGGGCAAGGCTTTTTTATATCACTAATAATCTGCGAAAGCGCCTCCTGCTGAGAGGCGGTTAACGAAAACTTTAAATTCTTCTTAATGCTAGCCAAAAGCTCTTCCTTCACATTGAAAGGCGTTGCCTCCTGAAGACGGTGTTTGGCTTTACGTAAATAAACTAAAATTTGTGAAAAAAACAATTCCTCAAAGATAAAACGCTCTCGCGCGACTTTTACTTCTTCAAAACAAATAGGAAAATGAATCTCCTCCAAACTCCTTACGATATTAGGTAACTTCTTTTCCTGCCTTATATAGAATGGTAAGCTTTCCGGTACATCGTTTCTGAATTTATTAAGTGTGGAAAAAATAGTTTTTCGCATAAACTTTTGCGTGAATATCGAAGATAGCCTGTAAATACCAACTATTCTTCCAAAATTTAAAGAGTTAGTCTCGCCATCGCTTTTATTATCTTTAGAAAACAATTCGTATTGCGGAGAACTAAACTTAAACCTTCCGCCTTCAAAGGAAACTTTTCCGTAAACGATAATTTCGTCGCCTACATTTAGCGAGTCATCGAGAAAACCTTGATTAAACCATATACAATCCGCTACAGCCGTTTCGTCACTTAAAGCAATTTCAAAAATGTCTCTTACTCTTTTTGACTTAAAATAGTAAGGCATTCTCTTCAAATGTTTAGCTAAAACTTTTCCTTTCACCAGCGCTAATTCATTTTCTTTTAGCTCTTTTATTTTCTTAAAGTTTCTTCTATCCTCATATCGAAACGGAAAATAATAAAGCAGATCTTTTATGGTATATACCCCCAAACCGTTAAAAATTGCTTCTTTTTTCGGACCAACCCCCTTAAGGTAACGTAAAGAATTTTGTAACATTAGATTGCAGATTTTAGCGAGATTCTGCGCAAATATAATCTTTTATTATTGCTCGGTGATCAAAAGCAATTTTCGAAGGAAGATCATCTAGCTTAAAAACTTTAGCAGCCTTTGCATCTGAAGCTGATTTGAGCTTGCCTTGCCCCTTACCTATAAATACTACGGAAACCGTATGAAAACGCGGGTCTCGCTTGGGCATAGAGCAGACCCTAAATTGCCTAAAATTAACGAAACTTAAGTTAGTTTCTTCTTTAATCTCTCTGCGTACTGCATCCTCTACGCTTTCACCGTAATCCACAAATCCTCCCGGTAATGCCCAACCTAAGGGTGGATTAGAACGCTCTATTAATACAATACCACTCTTATACTCAATAATTCCGTCTACGGTAAGAAAAGGTCCTTGGGCTATTTTTTTTGTCATATGTTCTAAATAATCAGTTATGTTTTTTTGAAAAATTCTAAAAATATCATTGCGATGCAAGATAAAAGTTATTCGCGCTAGCGTTGGACTAGATACTGTCTGAATATGTCTAAAGACCTCTTGCGCCATTATCTTAGAGGCAGCTGAATACGGAAAAGATTTATCCGGATTGGGTGAAGAGGAAAATACCAAAGATTTGACTTTATTTTTCTGCGCAACGGATAAAGTCTTACGAATAAATTTTCTTATTGTATCTTCATCAGTTTTTAACGCAGTATCAAAAATCATACGCTTTGTTGGTCCAAAAATTCCTCTATTAACCACAATTATTTCAGTATCTTTTATTTTCATACCTTAATATTTTTATGAATCAATGCCTTTACTGCCGAATATGCTGCGGATTTTGTCCTTACTCTACCCAATGCCTGCTCTTCTTTTATCTTTTTAAGCGCCTTACCGACCAGCGGTGATGGCTGCAGGTTAAATTTTCTCATTATATCATAGCCATCCACCAATTTTGGCAAGGGTATCTTCCTTTTTTCTTCAAAATAGCGCTTAACAAGCTTAAGCATAATTTTTTCGTGTCTTCTTCTTTTCTTTGTATCAGTGAGAGGTCCGCGGGTTGCGCGCCAATCAGAAAGAGAAAGTAAAATTACTCCTACTCCTTCCCCCTCAGTATCGCGTAAGAAACGATAAATTGCGCGCTGCGATGGTGGTGTTTGATCCGCTAAATAACCCGGCCTTAGATGCCAAAAAATAAGTTTTTTTAGGACTTCTTTTTCCCGAAAGGAAAGACGTAGGTCTTTTGCGATTAGCTCCGCCATATCGCGGCCTATCTTTTCATGAGTATGAAAAATAGTCCTTTTACCTTTTTTGCGTTTAGCGACAGGCTTTCCGATATCATGCAAGATACAACTTAGTTTGAGAATCTGGATACGTTTTCTATTTTCGGCTAGTTCTTCGTTCAGATAATCTAAAATTTCTTTATCTTTGCTAAAAACCCTACGATAAAACATCTCAAACGACCTTAACGTTTCTAAAGAATGCCGCCATACGTCAAGATGATGATATGCGCCCTGAGAAACTGCCCTTAATTTACAAATACACGGGAGTATTTCATCAATTATTCTTAACTCATCCATTCTCTTTATCGCATTATAAGAAACCGGTGAAGAAAATATCTTAAATAATTCTTCGTTTATCCGTTCTTTTGAAACATTCCTTAATAATGCTTTGTTTCGCGCTAACGCTTTTTCTGTATTTTTTTCTATACGCAACCCATAATTCACCATGAATGAAAACCCACGCAATATTCGTAAAGGGTCTTGCTCTAGTACCTCTTCCTTTATTACTTTTATAATTTTCTTGCTAAGATCGCCTCTTGCTCCAAAATAATCAAGGAGGTGTGGCTTTTTCTCATTTAATCGTATTGCTAATGTATTTATGGAAAAATCACGAAGACTGAGATCTTGGCAAAAATCATCACCGCGCATAAGCGTAAAATCGTAAGTATATATATCACCTCTCTTCTTAAGAATTACTCGGTAACTGCCCTGTTTTTCATCAAGCACAATAAACTTAGATGATATTTTTTTGGCAAATTCACGAATTACAAAAAGAACATCTTTTGCTACACAAAAGTCGAAATCAGTAAAGTTTTTATCTATCTTCAGGTAAATATCTCGCAGTAGCCCCCCCACAAGCCAAATATCTATTTTTCTTCTCTTAGCGATACGAGAAATTAAAAAAAGGTAGGGTATTTTTTTCGAAAAATATTGCAGATTCATGAAGAAAACATTCAATATAGATTCCCACGGGCAAGCCCGTGGTTCTCTATTCTTTCGAGCTTCGCTCGACGCCCAAGAGGCTTTATCTTCATTCCTCCACGGCCATGACCGTGGTTTCCTGCCCTTCGGTCTTTTTATAGGACAAAAAGCCCGAAGGGATTTTTGATGAGTTTCGGTTCTACCGAGGATTATGAACTCTCTGCTAATTTCTTAAATATCTCTTCCTCTATAAAAAGCGGAGACTTTGTCCTTACGGCCAAAGCAATGCTATCTGAAGGACGAGCATCTATAACTTTTATACCGTTATCTCCAGTTTTTAAGTAAAGTTTGGCATGAAAAGTATTGTCAACCAATTTATCAATAACTATCTTCTCTAGCCTAACCCCTAGCGACTCTATCAGCGATCGCATAAGATCATGCGTAAGAGGCCGAGGGGGAACAAACCCATTAAGCTGCATTCTAATAGCTGCTGCCTCAACCGTACCCACAACTATGGGAAGGAAACGGCCGCCTTTTTTATCCTTCAATACCACAACCTGTTCTCTTTTTTGTTCATCAATAATGATGCGGGAAAGTTCTACTTCTATCATATTTCTTATGCACAGATTAGCACAGATTAAGACCACAGATGAGCACAGATAAATTCATCTGCGCTCATCCGCTTTCACATCTGTGATTATCTGTGTATTACTTCATGCGTTTGCCCAAGATATCACGTAATTCACGCATGAATTGATTAATGTCTTTGAATTGCCTATACACTGAAGCAAATCTCACATAGGCGACATCATCTAATTTGGCTAGTTTTTCTACTACGAGTTCGCCTACATAGCGAGAATCTACTTCCTGATCAAATTTTTTTTGAATTTCTGTTTCGACTTCGCTTGCTAAACTTTCCAACTTTTCCATGCTTACGGGCCTTTTTTGACAGGCATTTCTTAACCCAGAAAGTATCTTTTCGCGGCTAAACGGTTCACGTCTACCGTCCTTTTTTATCACCATTAAGGGGGTTTTCTCCACGTACTCATAAGTAGTGAATCTCTTACCACACTCCAAACACTCTCTTCTTCTTCTTACGGCTGTTGCGTCTGAAGTCTCGCGCGAATCAATTACCTTATCTTCGTTATGGCTACAAAATGGACATTTCACCTTTTGACTCCAATGGTTTTACTTGCTCAGTTATCTTTTATTATAAGCAAATGCTCTATCCTCTATTGGTAACAATGGTGGATCCAATTTATGCCCTTCGGGGCAACTTCGACTGCGTCGAAGATTGGATACATCCTTTAACTCCGATGGTTCTAGTCGTATTGGTTGCCTTTTAGCACAAACAAATACTATATTCTCTATCAATAACACTGATGGATCCAATTTATGCCCTACGGGCAACTTTCGACTGCGTCGAAGATTGGATACAGCCTTTAACTCCGATGGCTCTTCTTACACTATTTAGTTTTCTTTTTGCAAAAGCTATATTTTATATCGTTACCAACGATGGATCCAATGGGAATTCCTTGAGAACTTTCGCTACGCGAAAGATTGGATACATCTCTTAAAACGCAAATTCACGCGAATCCAACGCTAATTAACGCGAATTAATATTATTTGCGACCATCCGCGTTTGATTAGCGACTATTCGCGTTCTTATTTTTCTCAATTTTATTTTCGCTTCCTTTAAAAAGTCGATAGCCATTTTATCAGGATAGTCACCGGCTATAACCACTTCCTTTATGCCTGCATTAATTATCATTTTAGCACAAATACCACAAGGTGCATTAGTTATATAAAGTATACTCTCCTTAATAGAAACGCCGTGACGAGCAGCCTGCAGCATAACATTTTGCTCTGCGTGCAAGCCGCGGCAAATTTCATGCCGCTGGCCTGAAGGAATATTCAATTTTTGCCGAAGACAACCAACTTCTTCACAATGGCTAATACCGCTAGGGGCACCATTGTAACCCGTAGCAAGAATTTGTTTATCTTTGACTAAAACTGCACCAACTTTACGGCGCAGGCACGTTGAGCGCTCACTAACTAGATAGGCCGCCTTCGTAAAATACTCATCCCAACTCGGACGTTTTATCTTTTGAAATTTTTTCATTTTTCAAGAAAATTACCTTCGGTAATAACTATTTAGGTTATTTTCAGTGGTTAGGAAAGTTTTACTTGTGCCCTTTAGGGTATATTTCCTATACCATAAAAAAGATTACACAAATTCGATGTAAGATTACACCGTTTTCATATAATCTGTGTAATCATCTCCTAATGGGACTGTTGCAAAACGCAACAGTCCCTGATTACAGTGATTCATCTGTGATTACAACGATTGAAAACATTGGTATTTCCAATCACAGTAATCATCTTTTAATCATTGAAATCAGGTGCTGGCGCTATTTTGCGACAGCGCCCTAATCAGTGGAATCAATACCCTCATAAAGCGGAAAAAGTTTGGTAAACTCGTGTACTTCTTCCTTAATTTTCTCTAATTTCTCTTCGCTGTCTTTATTAGTTAAAGCAGCGTCGATAAAATTTGCTATTTTCTCCATTTCCTTTTCCGCCATCCCCCTGGTAGTAACCGCAGGAGTACCTATTCGTATGCCGCTTGCCACCGCCGGGGGCTTGGGGTCAAAAGGTATAAGGTTTTTATTCACCGTAATATTAACCGCACCTAACGTTAGGGTCGCGGCTTTTCCGGTTATATCTTTTGGCCTTAGGTCAACTAAGAAAAGATGCGTATCGGTTCCGCCGCTGACAATACGGTAATTTCTTTCTTCCATATATTTAGCAAAACATGCGGCGTTAGCCACAACTTGCTTCTGATAACGGACAAAATCCGGCTTTAGGGCTAAACCGAATGCGACAGCTTTGGCGGCAATCACATGCATAAGCGGACCGCCTTGAATTCCCGGAAATACTGCGGTGTCTATCTTCTTAGCAAATTCATTTCTACATAAAATAAATCCGGCGCGCGGGCCCCGCAAGGTTTTATGCGTCGTTGAAGTTACAAACTCCGCGTACTCGCAAGGGTTAGGATGGATTTTAGCCGCGACCAGCCCGGCAAAATGCGCCATATCTACTAAAAGATAAGCTCCTACTTTATCGGCGATTCCTCTAAACTTCTTAAAATCAATAACACGAGGGTAGGCGCTCGCACCGGCGATAATCATCTTAGGTTTATGCTTTAATGCCAAAGATTCTATTTCTTCGTAATCCAAACACTCTGTATCCTTGTTTACGCCATAAGCAATAATGTTATAAAACTTACCGCTAAAATTTAAGGGGTGACCGTGGGAAAGGTGCCCGCCGCAGGCTAAATTCATGGCCAAAACCGTATCTTTTGGCTCTAAAACCGCCATCATTACCGCCATATTAGCCTGGGTTCCCGAATGCGGCTGAACATTGGCGTATTCTGCGCCAAATATCTTTTTAACCCGCTCCCGCGCTAGTTCTTCCGCTTCGTCAACAAACTCACATCCGCCGTACCAGCGTGCTTTAGGATAACCCTCTGCGTATTTATTCGTCAACACCGAGCCTTGAGCTTCTAGGACCGCTAAACTGGTAAAGTTTTCGCTTGCGATTAGTTCGATATGTTCGCGCTGCCTTTTAAGCTCCCGCTTTATACTTTCGTAAACTTCAGGGTCGACTTGTTTCAATTCGTTAAACATTTTTTCTTCCTTTTTTAAAAATATAAATTCTCGCTAATCCCATTCGCGAAAATTCGCGTTCTTTTATATTTACTACCGCCTTAATTAGCGTTAATTCGCGTCCTCTTTCTCCTCTATCTCTCGTATTTTACTTACCCTACGTAAATGCCTTCCCCCTTCAAACTCAGTTTTCAGCCACACCGAAACTATTTTCTTCGCTTCATCAACTTTAAGTAGATATGCCGGTAAAACCAAAACATTACTATTGTTATGCTGCCGCGAAAGTTTTGCCATTAAAGTATTACATACTAAAGCAGCTCGTATGCCTTTGGCTTTATTGGCAGTGATACAACTACCTATGCCTGTATGGCAAATAAGAATAGCACGCTCGCATTTTTTTGCCTGTAAAGCTTTTGAGGCAGGATAGATGTAATCCGGATAATCACAGGGCTCATCAGAATGCGTCCCAAAATCAACAACGTCATGACCTTTTGTTTTAAGAAACTCTGCCAGAGTATTTTTTAATTTAAACCCGCGATGGTCACTCGCAATAGCTATCTTCATTTTAAATTATTTTTTGCACAGATTAGCATAGACACACACCACAGATGAGCACAAGATTTTATCTGTGATTATCTGTGGTCTTAATCTGTGATTATCTGTGTTATAGCCAATCTCTCAATTCCAAAATAGCCTTTTTTATTAGCAAATATACTTCTTCATAAAATTCGTAATCACGGCCAATCGGATCAGGAATATCTTTTTCTAATTCTTGAGGTAAAAACTTTTTTAAACCAAAAATTCTGCCCTCAGCTGTAGGTTCTAATCTTAGAATATGCTCTGTCTGCGCGTCTTCCATCGTAAAGATAAAATCCGAAGAGAGGATAGCTTTACTATCTAATCTTTTAGGAGTAAAATCAACTATATTTAAGCCTTCCTTTTCCCGCAAAAGCTCCACAACGGTAGATGATGCCCGTAAGCCGCTATGCGTTCCTATACCGCGGGATATTATTTCGTGCATACCTTTCAAATAAGGTTTATCTTCTTCCAAATATTTCTTTAGAAGAAACTGTGCCATCGGAGAACGGCAAGAATTTCCTGTACATACTAAAAGAATCCTTTTTTTGATAAACACATCAATTATTTCTTTCTCCGAAACAACGCCCTCTCTTAAAATCTTAAAAGGGCGAGATGTTAAATCTACCACGGTGGAAGATTTTCCATATAAAGACTTGCCACCATCAACGATCAAATCAATGCGCCCGTCGAATATCGTCTCTACTTCTGAGGCAGAAATTGCTTCTTTTTCTCCGCTAATATTGGCTGAAGGCAGATAAACACCCGCGGGTAACTCCTTAAGAATCTCGCGCATAATCACATGAGCAGGAACCCGTATTCCCATTTTCTCATCATCAGAAGAATAATAAACAATTGTTAATGGGCCGGGCCAAAATTTCTCTATCAATCGATAGCCAAACGGTGGTAGCGTAACAAAATAATTTGTCGCCTTTTCGATACCGCTAAGCGCAAGCGTAAAAGGCTGCCGTGACGGTCTTTTTTTTATTTCATGTAATTTGTTTACCGATTCGGCATTGTCCGGCACGACAGCTAAGCCATATACTGTTTCTGTAGGTAAAGCTGCTATCGCTCCTTTAGAAATTACGGCCGCTATTTCTCTCACTAACGAAAAATCAATATTTGCCGGATCAATAAAAATTTTTCTCACCCCGTTAGACCTCCTTTAAAAATCTGATATAAAAAACACCACGACTATAAATATAACCACAAAATTTATTACAAACATAGGTTTTTATAAATTCTTGGCCAGGCTTAACGATGGGTTTAACGGGGCTCATTGTTTAAATTTTCCTTTGATTATCTTTAACTTAGAAGCATATTTGTGATCATTCAAAGAAAGTATTTCTAAGGTTAATATAATTGCGTTAATAAACGCGCTTTTGCCAACACCGCAAACTGCCAGGCCTAAACCTTTGGGAATACTTACCATGGAAAAAAGCGCATCTAAGCCATCCATAATCCCGCCCTTTAAGGCAACTCCTATAACAGGAATATTAACATACGAAGCTATAAAGCCAGGCAAAGCCGCAGCCATTCCCGCGCAGGCAATAACTACTTCTGTACCTTGTTTTTCTATTTCTTTACAGAATTTGCGCAGCTTATCGGGATTGCGATGCGCAGAAATTATTTCTAATCTATACGCTACATCTAACTCTTTCAAAATATCAAAACCGGCTTTAAGCTCATCTAAATCGCTTTTGCTACCCAATACTACAGCAATCTTATCACTCATTTTAACCTCCGTTATAGGGGGGGGTCGATAGCTTCATTACGCTAACGCTCTGGCTCGATTTTTATATCTCTATACGCCTCTATAAAAGCTATAGCTATATCCTTCCCAGCTTTATTCATCGCCGCCCTGAAGGCTTTAGCGGTTGTCTTATTAAACCATTTCCCATTATCGGATAACCAAAAATCAAGATATTGCTTTAATTCCTCGTCTGTAAGCGAGCGATAAGCATAAAGAAAATAAACTGAGACTGCATTTTCAAGCACAGGTTCTAGCTTTGTCCTCATTGTTTCTTCTATTTTCTCTAACTCGCCTACCTTTAAACGCTTTTGGGCAGGCAGTAACGGATCTATAGCTTTTACGATGTTTTGATAAGTATTTACTGTTATTTCAAGTTGTAATTGCGTAGAACCGGCATTTTTGTCTAACTTTTTAATCAATTCTATACGTTCTAGGGAAGGCGGATTAGACGGTAATTCATTGCCAAACTTTTTTATTTCCTCAAGAGCCTCCGGGCTAGATACTTGCACTTCTAGTTCAGTAATTTTTTTCGATAAAGGAGATTCAAGGAATTCTTCCACGGCGGTGATTCGTTCTCTTTCAAAATAATTATCGAAATAATCCCGTACATCCTTATATATTCTGCCTATGCTATAAGTTTCTCTTATTATTTTGCTGCCAAGCTCATAGAACTTGGGGGCAATGCTGTCTCTGTGCTGTGCGTATCCTTCAATAACATGCGTATAAATCTGTTCCATCTGCCTTTTTATTCCTGAAAGCTCTAAAACTTTCTCTATCAAAGTTATCTTACTTAACTCTGCATATTTACCGGCATCTAAAGCTGGCTCTTCTTTATTAGGAATTATC
The DNA here is from genome assembly GCA_030692055.1 of Candidatus Omnitrophota bacterium. The sequence goes on from JAUYCY010000159.1 coordinate 33,491, forward strand.
TCCTTTATCTCGTCATTGTAGAATTTAAGTTCTACACCTTCAAAGTTTACTTTAATATAAGACTCTGCTTTCTCAATAATCAACCCCTCTACTGTCCTGCCATTTTTAAGAATTATAGTGTCGGCAAATGATGAAAAGACACCGAATAATAAAAATATTATTAAGCCTTCCATAATTCCTCGGCCTCGTGCCTGAGGTTTCAGCATGGCGAATACCAAGCGGCGTACCATATAATTCGCAGTATGAATGCTGTGGTTTTTGCGCCGCAAACGTATAAAAAATATAATTCTCATATCTTTAATATAATTGTTAATTATACTCCATTATTCCGCTAAGCTCAATGCTTTCTTTCCTATGTCTTTACGGTAATGCATTCCTTCAAATCGAATCTTATCCACCGCTTTATAGGTGGTCTCGATTGCCTTATTTATATCATTTCCCAATCCCGTAATCCCTAATACCCTTCCTCCATTCGTCAGATATCTTACTGGTAACTGGCAACTGGCTTGCCCTTCGAAGCCTTGGCGCAGTAGGGTAACTGGTAACTGTTTTGTGCCTGCATGAAACACAACCACATCTTCCAGCTTCTGTACTTGATCTAACCCAAATATCTCTTTGCCTTTTTCATATTCACTAGGGTAACCCCTTGAAGTACAAACCACACAAACACAGGCGCGCCTATCCCAGTTAAGCCCACCTGACTTTGACATTTTTATCAATTTGATATCGGTAGTTGCTAACATCACTTCCAAAATATCCGATTTTAAACGCGGCAGTATTGCTTGGGTTTCTGGGTCACCAAAACGCACGTTAAATTCCAAAACTTTGGGGCCTTGTTTGGTAATCATTATGCCAGCATATAAAACACCCTTATAAATTATTCCTTCCTTAGCTAAGCCATCTATAGTGCGGTATATGATCGTATCTAAAATCTCCTTAAATAAGCTCTCGGTTACAATCGGTGCCGGAGAATATGCGCCCATACCCCCGGTGTTGGGACCTGAGTCTTGGTCAAGCACCCGTTTATGGTCTTGGCTAGAAGCTAAAGCTATAACTTCTTTTGAGTCAGTAACAACAATTATAGATGCTTCCTGGCCTTCTAAGCAGTCTTCAATTATTACTTTATTCCCAGCTTCACCAAAAATCCTTTCCTCTAATATTGACTTTACCGCTGCTTGTGCCTCTTTGACGGTTTTAGCGACTACTACGCCTTTTCCTGCAGCTAAACCATCTGCCTTAACTACACAAGGGGCACCTTTTTTCTCAATATAAGCTTGCGCTTGGTTGGGATTATCAAAAACCTTGAAGTCAGCGGTAGGAATCTTATATTTAGCCATTAGCTCTTTAGCGAAGACTTTACTTGCCTCTAGCTTTGCTGCTTTCTTGGAAGGACCGAATATTCTTAGTTTATGATTATTAAACTCATCAACAATGCCGCCAGCCAAAGGAACTTCCGGTCCCACAACCGTTAAATCTATCTTTTCTTTTCTGGCAAAATCTAAAAGGCTGCGTGTGTCTTCGGCTTTTATCTCAACGCACTCTGCGAGGCGAGAAATTCCGCCATTACCCGGTGCACAAAAAATCTTATCCGCTAATTTAGATTGGCTAATTTTCCAAACCAAAGCATGCTCTCTGCCGCCTGAACCGATAACTAATACTTTCATGATACAAATGTTTCTATAAAATAACCAATAACCAAGATACAAGATACAAACAAATTCCAATATCCAATAACCAATGACCAAACCGTGATGTTGATTTTTGTTTGGTTATTGTAATTTGGTTATTGCCGCCTTTGGCGAGCCTCGCCTTCGGCGGGGTCATTATTTGGTTATTGTTTCTTGTATCTTGGTTATTTAAATAGCCTAATATTATTTTGTTTCTTTCTGCTGTTCTCTCCTTAAGGGCAATATCCCAGCCATCTCTCCTATTACATTAACTAATTCCGTATTTGCCGGAACTACGATTTTGGCGTTATTCTGCAAAGCATGTTCTACGGCTTCTAACTTGCGCAGAATTTGGGCATTGCCGACAAAATATTTTTCCGCAGCCTCATTCACCATGCGTATCGCCTCTGCGTCACCTTCAGCCGCCAGAATCCTTGCCTGTTTTATCCCTTCTGCCTTTTTAATTTCCGCTCTCTTTTGTCCGTCAGCGACAGTTTCAGTAGCAGTAGCATAATCAACCGCGGCAATTTTTTCGTTTTCCGCTTTTACTACCTTGTTCATCGTTTCTTGAACATCCTTGGGAGGATCTATCTCTTTTAACTCTGTGCGAACAATCTCTAGTCCCCAGCTTGCAGTCTCATCGCAAAGGGTCCTGTGTAACTCAGCATTAATCTTGCCTCTTTCGCTGTTCGCGGACTTTAAAGTAAGCGTGCCGATTATATTCCTTAATGTGGTACGGGCTAAATTTACAATCTGCCACTGATAATTATTCACGTTATACTGACAGCTTTTGACGCTAGCTTCATCAGCTTTTACTTTAAAATAAACCTGCGCGTCAACCTTGGCATTCAAATTATCATTGGTAATAATCTCCTGCGGCTCAGCATCTACCATTTGCTCTGTTGAGTTTACCTGATAAATATGCTCAATGACAGGAATTATCCAGTTAAATCCCGGCATGGCAAAACGATTGTATTTGCCTAATCTCTCAATTAAGCCTCTGTGGGTAGGCCTAACAATTCTGATACCTAAAAAGAATATCACAATCGCGGCAACAATAAGTAGCTTCAAAATAGCCATTTTGCACCTCCTGTTACTTAATAACCATCTGTATATTACTCTTAACAATCTCTCCGACAACCCATGATTTTACTCTGCTTGCCTGTAATGTCGACAGTATAGATTTTGCAAATTTTGGCTCTACCACTAAAATCATACCAATGCCCATATTAAATACCGTATACATCTCGCTCTCTGCGATATTTCCTTTCTCCTGTATAATTTTAAAAATCTCCGGGACTTTCCAGCTTTTCTTATCGATAACCATACCATAGCCATGCGGCAAAATCTTAGTCGCCTTTTTATAGAATGCTCCGCCGGTTATATGAGCAATTCCTTTAATGGCGCATGGCGCATAGCGCTTAGCGCTTAGCGTGTTTAAAACTGGTTTGACATAGATACGCGTAGGCTTAAGCAATTCTTTAGCGTATTTAGCGATACCTTTCTCGCCTAATGCTTTTCTGGCAAGCGAAAAGCCATTGGAATGTAGGCCGTTTGATTCTAGGCCAATCACTAAATCACCCGCTTCAATATTAGTACTATTAATCATTTTGTTTTTATCTACGATGCCAACGCAAAATCCCGCTAAGTCGTATTCGTCTTCTTCATACATTCCGGGCATCTCGGCGGTTTCGCCTCCTATCAAAGGGCAATCAGAGTCTTTTAACCCTTTATGTATACCGGAAACAACTTCTTTTAAAACCTGAGGCTTTACTTTACCGCAGGCGACATAGTCCAAGAAAAATATAGGCTTTGCGCCTAAACAAATCACATCGTTAACGTTCATTGCTACCAAGTCTATGCCTACGGTATTATGTATGCCTACTTTTTGCGCAATTTTTAGTTTTGTGCCTACACCGTCAGTAGAAGAAATTAAAACAGGATTTTTATATTTTTTTATAAAAGGCCCTAAGTCAAAAGGGCAGCCAAAAGCAGCTACCTTGCTTAAGCTGTCAGCGCACAAAAAGCCTTTAATGCCTTTAACAAAATCGTCTGCCTTTTTAATATCAACTCCCGAATTTTTATACGTAAGCTTCATGGCTTTCTCCTTTCTCTAAAACATATTTATCGCCGGATTTAAATTGAATAGGGTAATTACCAGACCAACAAGCCGTGCAGTAATAGTTTTTAGGATTCTTGAAACAGCTAAGCATGCCCTCTAAGCTTAAATACCCTAAACTATCTACCCCTAAATATTTCTCTATTTCTTTTACGCTTTTATCGTGGGCTATTAATTTGCGCGGGTCGGGAAAATCTATGCCATAGAAACAGCCAAACTTATGCGGTGGACAAGATATGCGTAGATGAATCTCTTTTGCGCCCATATCGTGAAAATTATTCACGCGTATTTTAGAAGTAGTGCCGCGCACAATCGAATCATCAACAATAACAACTTTTTTGCCCTTTATCACTTCTTTAAGCATGTTGAATTTAAGTTTCACCCCAAATTCTCTCTTTTCCTGCTGCGGCTGGATAAAAGTTCTTCCTATATAATGGTTCCTTATGATACCTACCTCAAGAGGAATTCCCGATTCTTTAGAAAAACCTAAGGCTGCAGATATACCAGAGTCAGGAACACCAATAATTATGTCGGCCTTAACCGGATGTTCCTTCGTAAGCTCACGGCCTAACTTTTCCCTGACTAAATGCACTGTTTCGCCAAAAATTATCGAATCCGGCCTTGCGAAATACACGTGTTCAAACGCACAAAATCCACATCTGCCTTGTCCCGAAGTATATTTATGAGAGGTTATACCTTTTTTGTTTATCGTCACTAATTCTCCGGCTTCAATTTCTCTTAAGAATTTTGCGCCCACCAAATCTAAGGCGCAGCTTTCCGAAGAAATAAAAAAAACATCGTCTTTGCGGCCTATGCACAGAGGCCGGATACCCAAAGGGTCTCTTATCCCAATAAGATTATCCCTCGTCATAAGCAAAAGCGAAAAAGCACCTTTAATTTTTTTTAATGCGTCAGCAATTTTTTCTTCAAGCAATTTCTTTTTTGAATGCATAATAAGGTGCAGAATCAATTCGGAATCAGAGGTGGTTTGAAAAATTGCGCCTTTACTCTCTAACTGTTCACGCAGCAGCTTAGAATTGACTAAATTACCGTTGTGTGCAAGCGCAATGGGTAATCTGCCGGAATCAACGAACAGAGGCTGGGCATTTCTCAGGGCGCTTGAGCCGGTAGTAGAATACCTTACATGTCCGATTGCCTGGAAACCCTTCAATTTAGCAACTTCGCTTTCGCTAAAAACATCACTCACCAAGCCCATGCCTAAATGCGCATTAAATGTTGTGCCGTCAAAAGAAATAATACCGCAGGATTCTTCTCCTCTGTGCTGCAGTGAATAAAGCCCTAAAAAAGTAAGCAGACTGGCTTCCTCACTGTTATAGGTGCCGAATAACCCGCAGAATTCTTTTATCATATTATGTTCACAAAATATCAGGAAAAAGCAATCTATACTTTTACCTTCTTTAGGTATGCAATGTAATACGAGTGGCTATCTTTTCTATTTTATCCAAAATATTTTTTTTGTATAGAATTTTCTTCTGCACATGCGGGAATGAAAAGAAGCGTTACGCCTGCGCCAGCATTAAAGTTTATTGGAGCTCAAACAAAGGAAAGATAAAACAGAAAAAGAATAAATACCTGTCCGCCCCTAGAAGGCGGACATTTTCTTAAATGAACTGCCCCCATTCTTTTAATAAATATTCTAAGGCCAAATTGATCAACTCTTTCTTTCCATTTAAAATTTTAAATTCTCTCCCGATGGTCATGCCGATGATGCGTAAAGGCGTTTTATTCTTCTTGGCAATTTTTTCGATTACTTTTATAGACTGCCTATTGCAGGAAAGAATAATCCTAGACTGCGATTCACCAAATAGCAACGCATCCGTTCTTATGTTATAATTTAAGTTATCAATGGTAGCGCCTATCATATTATCTTTATTTGAAATACAGCACTCAACTAAGGCCACTGCTAGTCCCCCTTCAGAGCAATCATGGGCTGAATTCACCAAACCCCTTTCTATCGCATGGAGGGCTGTCTTTTGAACTGACTGCTCTAATTTTAGGTCTAATTGTGGAGCGTTTCCTCTTACTAAATGATGAACCTCTTTTAGATATTCGCTTGCACCTAATTCTTCTTTACATTTACCTAAAAGAATTATAAGGTCGCCTGCTTGCTTAAAATTCTGCGAACATGTCTTACTTACATCGTTAATAATACCTATCATGCCTATGGCGGGAGTGGGATTGATAGCGTACTTTGGGCTTTCGTTATAAAAAGAGACGTTTCCGCTTACCACGGCTACATTAAATACTCTGCAGGCATCGGCGATGCCTTCCACGCAATTTTTAAACTGCCAAAAACTTTCCGGCTTCTGAGGATTTCCAAAGTTAAGACAATCCGTAACTGCTGCCGGGTGAGCCCCTGAACAAACAAGATTTCTCGCTGCCTCAGCTATTGCAATCTGGGCGCCCCTATATGGATTAAGAAAACAATAACGGCTATTACAATCGGTAGTCGCGGCTATTGCCTTGTTTGTTTCTTTTCCGCCGGAGGCACCCGCCTGCCGGACGAGCAGGGACCCGCCGTATTTCGTGGCGGGTAATCTGAGTACTGCCGCGTCTGAACCAGGTAATATCACTGTATTGGTTTGTACCATATGGTCGTACTGTTGGTATACCCAAGCCTTATTAGCAATAGAGGGAACGTTTAAAAGTTTTAACAAAACCTTATTGTAATCCTTTGACTGGGAAATCCCGCTAAGCTTAAGTCTATTTAATTCTCTTAAATATGTTGGTTTCTTATAAGGCATATTATATACGGGCGCCTTAGTTAAAGCATGCGCCTTTATCTGAGCCGCAATATTGCCTTTGTCCCTTATAGTGACTAACCCATCATCCGTAACCTTTCCGATAACCGATGCATTAAGGTCCCATTTCAAAAATATCTTCCTTACTTCTTCCTCTTTACCTTTTTTTACACAAACAAGCATCCTTTCTTGAGACTCAGACATCATTAACTCCCAAGGTTGCATATTCTCTTCACGCCTAGGGACAGCTTTTAGGTCTATGTCCATACCCGAATTTCCTGCGGAGGCCATCTCGCTCGTGCAACAGGTAAGGCCCGCTGCCCCCATATCTTTAATCCCGACAACATATCCTGTGTTGATAGCCTCTAGGGTCGCCTCTATTAAACACTTCTCGGTAAAAGGGTCCCCTATCTGAACTGTCGGCCTTTTCTCTTCGTCTTCCCTGAATTCGTTTGAAGCAAGAATACTGCATCCTCCGATGCCGTCTCTTCCCGTGCTTGAGCCAACATACATAATAGAGTTGCCCTTGCCGAATGCCCGCGCCCTGGCTATTTTATCCTTCTTGGCTATGCCGATACACATCGCATTAACCAAACAATTTCCGCTATAACTCTCGTCAAAGTAAATTTCACCGCCCACTGTCGGCACTCCCACGCAATTTCCATAGAACTGAATTCCGTCCACAACTCCTGCAAGAAGATATTTATTATAGGGGTGGCTAAGCGGCCCAAAACGCAGAGAATCTAATAGCGCTATCGGCCTGGCGCCTGCGGTAAATATGTCCCTTATGATTCCGCCTACTCCCGTAGCCGCTCCCTGCTTTGGCTCAACCTGCGATGGATGGTTGTGGCTTTCCATCTTAAAAATTATAGCCAAGTCATCAATGATAATCCCTCCGGAATCTTCTCCTATCAGGGTCTTATATTTACCTCTCTTAGGCAAAAGCTTCAACCATTTACGAGAGCAAAGGTACCCGCAATGCTCAGACCACTCTACAGAAAACATCGCCAGTTCTGTTGGAGAAGGCTCTCGTTTTAATATTTTCAGGATGTTCTGATACTCCTGATCGCTTAAACCAAGCGTATGATATACGTCGGGTTTCATCATGCTCTTATTGTCTGCATCACTTTAACTAAAGATTTAAATATAAGATAACCGTCACAAGAACCAAGCTCTTTTTCCGAGCTACGCTCGGGATGCGGCATCATACCTAAAATATTTCCTTCTTTGTTTATAATGCCGGCAATATTATCTAACGCACCGTTAGGATTAAATTTATCGCTAACTTCCCCCGTAGCAGAACAATACCGAAATACTATCTGATTATTATCTCTTAATTCCTTAAAACCAGCTGCATCAATATAATAATTGCCTTCGTTATGGGCTATGGGTATTTTTAAAACCTGTCCCCTGCTATATAAGTTAGTGAACCTTATCTGATTATTCTCTATCTTTGCATAAACATATTTACAAATAAAATGAAGCCCTCTATTGCGTAACATAACACCCGGCAAAAGCCCTGCTTCAAGGAGGATTTGAAAACCATTACAAATCCCTATTACGGTGCCACCTTTCTTGGCAAAACTATAGATAGACTTCATTACTGGAGAAAATTTCGCTATAGCGCCGGTACGAAGATAATCTCCGTAGCTAAATCCTCCCGGCAATATAACGCAATCAAAATAGCTAAGATCAGTATCTTTATGCCAGACATACTTAACAGGTTCCCTTAAAACATTTTTTATTACGTAAAAACAGTCTTGATCGCAGTTAGAACCGGGAAAGACCACAATTGCAAATCTCATTTATTTACTGCTCCTTGATAGTAAAACTGTAATCTTCTATTATGGGATTTGCCAGTAATTTTTTGCACATCTGGTTAATTTCTTGCTCCGCTCTTTTTTTGTCCTCAAAATTCAATTCAATAATTACTAATTTTCCCATCCGAACGCCCGCCAGGTCTTTGTAACCTAATGCCTCTAAAGCGTGCTTAACGGTCTGACCTTGAGGGTCAGCGATGGTCTTTTTCAGGGTAATGTAAATTTCAACAATCATTTTTATCCTCTCCTTCTTTTAATTATAAGTTTTATACATTCACGGCGCTTCCCGATGATATCGGGATTTCGCTTATTATCGTATTAAGGTACTCAAAAATCCGCGGCATTCATGCCGTGGATTATATGGTACGCCATTCAGTATTAGCCTTGCTGAAACCTCGGGCTTTAAGCCCGAGGAGCTATGGAAGGCTTCATTACTTAGATATCAGAACTTAGTATGATATCCTGAATAGATTTCACCTGCAAGTTATTTTTTAATATAGTCTCTATTCCGTTAACTGCAGCTTGCGCGCCGGAAATAGTAGTAATACACGGCACGCCATAACGAACGGCTAAGCTACGCATTGCTTTCATATCAAATTGGCCTTTTTTACCGGAAGGAGTATTAATGATCAGTTTAATTTTTTCGCTTTTTATGAGCTCTAAGATACGGCTGCTGCCTTTGGCGATTTTATCTATTTTCTCAGCTTTAATATTATTAGAAGTAAGTACTTTCCAGGTACCGTTAGTGGCAATAATTTGAAAATTCATATCATAAAGCTTTTTAGCGATAAAAATGATGTTACGCTTGTCGTCATTCTTGACGCTTAAAAATACTTTTCCGGCTAAAGGAAGAGTTTGGCCGGCAGCAGCTTGGGCTTTATAAAAAGCGCTGCCAAAAGACGTATCAATTCCCATTACCTCTCCGGTTGACTTCATCTCCGGGCCAAGAATAATATCCACGCCCGAGAACCTGGAAAACGGCAGCACTGCTTCTTTCACGGCAATGTATGAAATTTGTTTATCCTGCTCAATTTTAAAACTGGATAGCTTTTTACCGACCATAACTGCCGCGGCAATTTTTGCCCATGCAATGCCGGTAGCTTTACTTACAAAAGGCACTGTCCGTGAAGCTCTGGGGTTAACCTCCAGCATATAAACTATATCGTTTTTAACTGCACATTGCAGATTAAATAGGCCTTTTACTTTCAGCTCTTTAGCGATAGTACAGGTATATTCTTTAATCGTAGAAATAATTTCGTCGCTTAAAGTATACGCGGGAATTACGCAGGCAGAATCTCCTGAATGTATGCCGGCTTCTTCAATATGCTCCATTATGCCGCCGATAATAGTTATTTTTGTATCGGAAACCGCATCTACATCTACTTCAACCGCATCTTCTAAAAATTTATCTATTAAAACAGGGTGCTCCTGGGAAACCTTTTGCGCTTCGGCAATGAATTTTTCTAATGAGTTCTCGTCGTAGACAATATGCATAGCTCTTCCGCCTAAAACGTATGAAGGCCGCACTAGTACCGGATAGCCGATTTTTTTGGCAATCTTCCTAGCCTCATCTATTGAATAAGCCGAACCATTAGGCGGCTGTTTTATATTTAATTTATTTAATATCTTGGCAAATTTATCCCTATCCTCCGCAATATCTATGGAGGCAACGGTTGTTCCGATTATGGGCGCGCCGGCTGCTTTTAACTGTTTGGCTAAATTAAGCGGAGTTTGCCCTCCAAACTGAACAATCACTCCCTGCGGCTTTTCTTTATCAATAATATTCATTACATCTTCAAAGGTGAGCGGCTCAAAATATAGTTTATCCGAAGTGTCGTAATCAGTAGAAACGGTTTCGGGATTAGAATTTACCATAATCGTCTCAAATCCCAGCTCACTAAGGGCAAAAGCTGCATGACAACAACAATAATCAAATTCTATGCCTTGGCCGATTCTATTCGGACCGCCGCCTAAAATCATAATCTTCTTTTTCTTAGACTTACGCGTCTCATCCTCGGCTTCATAGGTGGAATAATAATACGGCGTATAGGCTTCGAATTCTCCGGCGCAGGTATCGACTAATTTAAAGGTTGCCTCTATGTTGTTTAGCTTTCTTTTTTTCCTTACGGCTATTTCGTTTGAACCGGTTAAATCTGCAATCTGCCGGTCGCTAAAACCGTATTGCTTTGCCTCTAAAAGCAATTCTTTGGAAATATTTTTACCGGCTCTTTTAATTTTCTTCTCAAAATCTACGATGTCTCTAATGTTTTGAATAAACCACGGGTCTATGCGGGTAAGCTGATATATTTCTTTGACGCTAAAACCTTTCTGCAGCGCATACTTTATATAAAATATGCGCGAAGCATTGGGTTCTTTTAGCCTAAGTTTAATCTTTTTATCGCTTATAGCGCGATAATCAGACTTATTATCCAGACCGCTATGGCCGATTTCTAAGCCGCGCAGTCCTTTTTGTAGCGCTTCCTTAAAAGTGCGGCCTATAGCCATGGTTTCACCTACGGATTTCATAGAGATACCTAAAATATCGCCGGCTTCGGGAAACTTTTCAAAGGCAAAACGAGGAATTTTTACTACACAATAATCTATTGCCGGCTCAAAAGAAGCAGGGGTTTCTTTGGTGATGTCGTTGCGTATCTCATCCAGGCTAAAGCCTACGGCAAGCTTGGCGGCAATTTTAGCAATCGGAAAGCCTGTAGCTTTACTGGCTAATGCGGAGCTACGCGAAACCCGCGGGTTCATTTCGATGACTACCATCCTGCCATTTTTGGGATTAACCGCAAACTGGATATTTGAGCCGCCGGTATCTACGCCTATTTCTCTGATAATCTTAATTGCGGCGTTGCGCATTTGTTGATATTCTTTATCGGTTAAGGTCTGGGCCGGGGCAACGGTTATCGAATCACCGGTATGTATACCCATCGGGTCAAAGTTTTCTATGGAGCAAACGATAACGACATTATCTTTGAAATCGCGCATTACTTCTAACTCGTATTCTTTCCAGCCTATTACGGACTCCTCAATGAGAATTTCGTGTATCATACTGTTGCGCAGGCCGTTATCCGCTATTTTCTCAAACTCTTTATAGGTACGGGCAATACCTCCGCCAGTTCCGCCTAAAGTAAAGCTTGGCCTTATGATTGCCGGAAGTCCTATTTTACTGATAGCCCTTTTTGCCGCTTTCACGCTATAGGCGAGTTCGCTTTTAGGCAAATCCAGGCCGATTTTTAACATCGTATTTTTAAAATACTTTCTATCTTCGGCTTTCTTTATCGCCTTATAATCTGCTCCAATCATTTTTACTTTATATTTACTAAGTACGCCTTTTTCTACCAGCTTAGTAGCGACATTTAGCCCGGTCTGGCCGCCTAAGGTGGGCAGTAACGCATCCGGCCTTTCTTTGGCAATAATTTTTTCTACGATTTCTGGGTTTATCGGCTCAATATAAGTAACATCAGCGGTCTCGGGATCGGTCATAATGGTTGCCGGGTTAGAATTGACTAAAACCACCTTAAAGCCTTCTTCTTTTAAGGCTTTACAGGCCTGGGTTCCCGAATAATCAAACTCACAAGCCTGGCCTATCACAATAGGGCCTGAGCCGATGATAAGAATTTTTTTGATATCTTTTCTTCTAGGCATTTGCTCTCGCTTCGCTCACACACCAATTAACACTAATTACACACAAATATACACGAATTAATTTCCCGCCTTGGCGGGATCCCGCTAAATAAAAATATTGAGAGGGGCGGGACGTGCCTATTCGTGTGAGCCTTGCACAGCAAGGCGAATTTGTGTTTATTTGTGTTTAGTCATCATTTGAATAAACTCTCCAAACAAATAACCGGCTTCTTGCGGACCGGCTGAAGCCTCCGGATGAAACTGCACAGAAAATATAGGTAATTTCTTATGCCGCAGGCCCTCTAAAGTATTATCGTTAAGGTTAATATGGGTAATCTCAATATCTCTTTTATTGAGCGAATTAATATCCACACAAAAACCGTGATTTTGCACCGTAATATAAACTTTTCCGCTGCGTAAATCTTTTACCGGATGATTTACTCCGTGATGGCCGAATTTAAGCTTATAAGTCTCGCCACCCAAGGCAAGGCCTAATATCTGCTGGCCTAAACAAATACCGAATATCGGCACTTTGCCGATTAACCTTCTAGTTGTCTCTATCACATATTTAACTGCTGCGGGGTCTCCGGGGCCGTTAGAAAGCAATAACCCATCCGGCTTCATACTTAAAATCTCTTGGGCGCTTGTATCTGCCGGCGTAACCATAACCTGGCATTTATTTTCAGCGAGTTTTCTTAAAATATTATATTTCACTCCGCAATCAAGGACAACTACTTTATATCTACTATCCCGAGTTTTTGACCAAATATACTTTTTATTACAGCTAACCTCCTTAACTAAATCCACACCGATCAAGCCTTGGGAATCCTTGGCATCTTGAACTAGTTTCTTTTCGTCTATCTCCCCGGTTGATAGTACCGCCTTCATTGCGCCGGCTTCTCTTATATGTAAAGTAAGCGCCCGCGTATCTATACCTTCAATACCCAAGATATCGTTCTTTTTAAGATAATCGCCTAATGATTCTGTGGCTCGCCAATTACTGGCTATTTTGCTGCATTCCTTAACCACAAAACCGCTGAGAAACGGACGGCGCGACTCAATATCATCCTTGTTTATGCCGTAGTTACCGATTAAAGGATAAGTCATAGCCACAATCTGGCCTTTGTATGAAGGATCAGTAATTATTTCTTGATATCCGGACATACTGGTATTAAAAACTATCTCGCCATAGCTTTTGCCAACAGCGCCAAAGGATCTACCTCTAAAAATTGTACCATCTTCTAAAACGAGTAGTGCTTTCATATTCTTCAGTTATAAGTTATAAGCAGTAAGCTTTAAGCTTAGAGCTTGCGGCTCAAGGCTTAAAGCGGCTTTGATAAATTCCCGAAATAACGGGTGAGACGCGTCCGGCTTAGACTTAAATTCCGGATGAAACTGCACTGCGATAAAATATGGATGATTTTTCAGCTCGACTATTTCAACTAAATCTTTCTTGGGATAAATACCGGAAAAAATCATACCCTTTTTCTCAAATAATTTTTTATATTTATTGTTAAACTCATAGCGGTGCCGGTGACGTTCGTAAATCATAGCTTTATTATAAATTCTAGAGGCAAGGCTATTTTTTCTAATTTTACACGGATACGCGCCCAAACGCATCGTACCGCCTAAATTGCTGACGCTCTTTTGCTCCTGGAGTAAACTAATCACCGGATATTTTGTCTTTTTAAACTCCGTAGAATTTGCGCCGAGCAATTTACAGGCATTTCTTGCAAATTCAATTACTGCGCATTGCATGCCAAGACAAAGCCCTAAAAATGGTATTTTTCTCTCGCGGGCAAATTTAATTGCCTTAACTTTTCCTTCAATACCGCGGTAGCCAAAGCCTCCGGGAACAAGAATCCCCGAAACATCCTGTAGTACTTTATCGATCTTTTCTTTTTCTAAAATCTCAGAATCAATCTTTTTTATCTCTACCTTGGCATCGTTATAAATTCCGGCATGAACCAACGCTTCATAGATAGACTTATAAGCATCTTGCAGCTCGATATATTTACCGATTACGGCAATAGTCACCTTATTTTTGGGATTAAGCGCTCTGTTAACTACACCTACCTCCCACTCCTTTAAGTCTGAGAATTTACATATCAGCTTAAAATGGCTCAAAATTATTTCATCTAAAATCTGCTTTTTAAAAACCAATGGTACCTGGTATATCGAATCCATGTCCGGCGATTCGATGACCGCCTCTTTCTTTACGTTGCAGAATAAAGAAATCTTTTCTTTAACGCCGTCGGATAGAGGCTTTTCCGTACGGCAAATCAATATATCCGGAATAATGCCTATCTCGCGTAAAGTACCCACGCTATGCTGGGTAGGCTTTGTCTTTACCTCATCTGCTGCCTTTATGTAAGGCACAAGCGTTAAATGAATATAAAGCACGTTATCATGACCCATGTCCAACCTGAATTGCCTGGCAGCTTCCAGGAAAGGTAAACTCTCAATATCGCCCACTGTACCGCCGATTTCAACGATGACGATGTCGGCTTTTGAAACTTCCGCACATTTTTTGATTTTTTCCTTTATCGCATCGGTAATATGCGGGATAACCTGGATAGTTTTTCCTAAATAATCCCCTCTTCTTTCCTTAGAGATTACGGAATTATAAACCTGACCGGTGGTGATATTATTAAATTTAGATGCTTGAGTATTAGTAAAACGTTCGTAATGGCCGAGGTCTAAATCCGTTTCTGCTCCGTCTTCGGTAACATAAACCTCTCCGTGCTGATAAGGACTCATCGTCCCGGGGTCTACATTGATATAAGGATCAAGCTTCATAAGAGTAACATTTAGTCCACGCGATTCTAAAATTTTTCCGATAGAAGCAGAAGCAATTCCTTTGCCTAAACTCGAAATAACCCCACCCGTTATAAAAATGTATTTAGACATCATCGCGGCCCTCCTAAAACCTTAAGTAACTATGCAGCCCCACGTGTATGCACGTGGTACCACTTTTACGAGATTCCTTCCCAGTTTACACGTGGGGCGGAATCCCGATGCCAGAAACTACCATTCAACCACGGGCATACCCGTGGTCTTCTGGCTATCGGGATAAACTATTTCTATTGCCATTTAAGCCTTCTTACTTTGCGCCGAAAAGCAGATAACTTTTTGCGATACTACGTCAGACATAATCCTTAATCCTTTGCCGCTGGTATCATAGACGCCAATAATATCTTTATACTTTAAAGATTGAGGCATAAGTTCGCTAAATAGATTCTTTAACTGCTTAAACCAGTCGTTATTAAATACAATATCTTTCTCTTCTGGGAAAAGCGCGATATAGAATATGTTTGTTTCTACTAAATCCTGGAAAAAATGCGTTCCAAAGGATAATTCAGGCATAAGATTACCGTCTGAAAAGGCAATCTCCGCAAGTGCCGTTATATTATTTATCTCCGCGAATCTAACCGGTACACCCAAAGAAGGCGTGGTAGTGCCCCATCTTCCCGGACCCATAAGCAGAGTGGGCATTTTTTCTCTGTCTTTTATCTCTACGTTTAGCTTTCCCGTTATACGGGCAATTTCATATTTATCCGACAAAATAAGCTTGCTATACTTTTGCGGATCAACATATATAATTCTTGCAATCTCCTGCGAAACATTACCGCCTAGAAAATAGCCGCTTGATTCAAAAAGAATACCTTCTTTGTCTACATGAGTTGGCATATCAACCTTACGGCCCAAACCTTTTGTTTGTAGAGGCCTGCACTGCAATAGGTTTATTTTAAATTTATTATTCTCGGTAAAATTTATCGTAAACTCTATTTCAATAGGGTAATGGTAAATCTCTTCCAGCGATTTTAATATCTTTTTAAAATAACCTGTCAGCGCATCGGCGCTAAATACGTTATCTATGGTCAGTATCCAAGATTCTTTGGCATCCTTGCCTCTTTCGCCTCTCATCTGCATCGCCTCATAGTCTTTTACCGCTATACGCTCTATATTTTTATAAGATATTTCGCTTATAAGCTCCTCGAGGCCAACAGTGCTAAGTTCATTGTTTTTTATATTTATAAGATCAACCTCGTGCTGTGAGTATTTCTTTAAATCATCTCTCTCCGCATATGGCCTGCGTAAGGGGTCGCTCAGCGCGACCATCCTGGGATAATCGCCTTCAACGCGGTTAACCGCTCTTGTGCCAAGGCCGAATACTAATCTCAGCATCCCTGCTTTGGGATTCATATTCGCATTCCAGACATAGGTGTTATAAGATACGCCGACTCCCGCCAAGTCCGGGAAGAAATATTGTTTATGATGCGCCCCGGAAACCCGCTGAACCAATAACGCCATCTGCTCATCTAACTTATCTAAGCCTCTTTGTTTACGGTAGGTAAGGGCGTCTTCGTTCATGGTGCTGGCATAAATCTTTTTTACGGCTTCGGCGAATTGAATATATCTTTGTTCAGGAGTTCCCTGGTTTGCTAAAAATATACTTTCATATTTTCCGGCAAAGGCGTTTCCAAAATCATCCTCTAGGAGCGAGCTTGAACGTATTATAATGGGAGAGGAACCAAAGTATTCTATAATCTGCTGAAACTGTTCCATAATCTCCTCATCAAATACCCCATACAGCATTTTTTCTTTTAAAACCTTTGCGATCTCAAAATAACCTTCGTCTGTTTTTTGCTGCATACGCAGTTTCCACCAGCGGTTTTCGACTATATATGAGTAAAATATATCCGAACCTATGTAGAATGAGTCGTGCGGCTCTGAAAGAACCTGCCAGTCAGATAACTTTTGCGAAAGGATTTTTCTGGCTAAAAGCATACCTGCGGTTTTGCCGCCGACAAAGCCTGTGCCTATCAATCTAGATTTTATTTCGATGAGTTCAGGGAGTGAAAAGTTTTCTATGACCAGAGATAAAATCTTTTTACTTTTTGTTAACATGATACTGCAGAGCTTTTTTGTCGTATTCTTTGTCTTAGTCTTTGCCGCAGCACTTTCAACAAGCTCTCCGGCTTCAAGAAACAAACGATCCCAGTAATCAAGGTTTCTCTTTGCCCCTTCCGCTCCTCTTTCGTGGATATATGAGAGTAACTTTACGGCATTGACGCTATCTATTATAGGAATAAACTTATCGTTTTCTTTCTGATGCGGCAGAAACATTGTCGGCGAATAGCGATTCCATACTTTTAAAGGGTGTATATAGCAACTGTCTTGGCAATGGTATACGTCGATAAGCAGCTGCGTGGTCTCGCGAATACGGGCTATGGATTTAAAAGAGTGGTTGTTGCGCAATATAGAAAAATAGGTAACCGTCTTAAGCTCGTAAAGATAAGGGCAGGTAACCATAAAAAAGTTTCCGATCATAAGGTCGCTCGCCCATGCCGAAAGTAATTCCGATAAACAATCAAACACATAGTACGCGCCTTCACCAGCCTCGGTAATAATGCTGTTTACTTTTACGGTAAAAGTCTCAAATCCGGCATAAGCATTAAGCTCGTATCGCTTTATATTTTTAGAGGGCTTAAGCACTTCTTTATGCGAAGCAAACCTTATGTAGATAACTTTTTTATTCTCAAGTAAAGCCTGGCTGACAAAAGGCTTTACCAGGTCGATATAATCTTCTATATCGTCTATCTGCCAGACTACATTATCCCCTGCTCTTAGGCCCGTAATTACGCTATCTAAACCTTTTATTCCTGTGCTTATCATCTCGATAACCCTCCTAAATAACCGGCAAATTGCTTTCGCCCATGAGATATTTGTCAATAGAATGCGCTGCGCTGCGGCCTTCAGAGATAGCCCAAACTATTAATGATTGCCCGCGCCTGGCATCCCCTACAGAAAATACATTTTTAGCCGAAGTCATATAATTTATATCTGTTTTTACATTACCGCGTTCGTCAAATTTAACGCCTAAGTCAGTGAGCAATCGGCTGTGTTCGGGATGGATGAAGCCGACAGCTAAAATCGCCATGTCAGCGTCAATGGTGAAGTCGGAACCGGAGATTTCTTTCATTACCGGACAATTGTTACGTGAGACGTTGGACGTTGGGCGTGGGACGTCTGGAGCGACAAACTCTACACGGACACAAGAGAGTTTTTTGAGAATATTGTCTTCGCCGATGAATTTTTTGGTAAGGATACACCAATCGCGCTGCGCTCCCTCTTCGTGGCTTGAGGTTGTCTTTAAAAGTAAAGGATATTTTGGCCAAGGATAATCGTCAGTGCGGCATTCATCAGGCTTTAACATAACTTCAATTTGAACGACGCAAGAAGCGCCTTGCCTATTGGCTGTACCAACACAGTCAGCGCCGGTATCGCCGCCACCGATTACTACTATGCGTTTGCCTTTTGCGTCAATAAGTTCGCTGGAAACGATATTCTCTTTTGCAACGCGCCTGTTAACTTGAGTTAAATAATCCATCGCAAAGTAAATATCTTTTAGCTCTCTACCTTCAATTTTGAGGTCACGCGGCGTCCGTGAACCTATCGCTAAACAAATAGCATCAAATTCTTTCTTTAACTTAGAAACTTTATAATCTATGCCGATGTTAATCCCCGTAATAAATTCCATTCCTTCTTTTTCTAAAATCGCCAGGCGCCGATCAATTATCCATTTCTCCAGTTTAAAATCAGGAATACCGTAGCGTAAAATTCCGCCGATTTTATCATCGCGCTCAAAGACTACTACCTTATGACCGGCTTTATTGAGCTGATCTGCTGCAGCTAAGCCTGCCGGACCCGAGCCAATAACTGCTATTTTTTTATTGGTGCGTTTTTTAGGCGCATTCGCGCGGATAAAACCCGCGTCAAAAGCATATTCAATAATCGCTAACTCATTCTCCTTAATCGTTATCGGGTCATCATTTATTCCTAAGACGCAAGCATATTCGCAAAGCGCAGGGCAAAGCCTACCGGTAAATTCGGGAAAATTATTATTTGCTTGGAGTAAGCCAAAGGCCTTTTTCCACTGGCCGCTAAATACCGCATCGTTATATTCGGGAATATAGTTACCGATAGGGCAAGCCCAATGGCAAAAGGGCGTACCGCAATCCATGCAGCGCGATGCTTGCTCTTTTGTTGCTTCATCCGAACGCGGTGAAATTACATCGCGATAGTCTTTTAAACGCAGGCATACCGGCCTGCATTTTGCCTCTTGACGCCTACTTTTTAGAAAACCCTTTATGTCACCCATATTTTTTAAATCACGAATATACACGAATTCGCGCTTCGCGCTCACACAAATCAACACGAATTAATTCGTGAACATTCGTGTGTAATTCGTGCCAATTCGTGTATTAGCCATCGGAGACTTCCGCCATTTCCAGCTTCTTTTGTATCTTTCTTCCGGATAAGATACGCCTGTATTCTGTCGGTATAACTTTAATAAACTTTGTAATTTCTTTTTTAAAATTATCAATAATTTTTTTAGCAACTGCGCTTTGGGTATATTTGTAATAGTTACAAAGCAAATCGTAAAGCGTAGCTTCGTCTTCGCCAGAGAGAATTTCTAATTCTACCATTTCTAAGTTACATTTTTGCTTAAAATCACCGCACACATCGTATATATAAGCAATACCGCCGCTCATACCTGCGGCAAAATTACGGCCTGTCTTTCCGATAATAACTGCCCGGCCGCCGGTCATATACTCACAACCATGGTCTCCCACGCCCTCAACTACAGCGTTCAAGCCTGAATTACGTATACAGAAGCGCTCTCCCGCAATACCCCGGATGTAAGCCTCGCCGCAAATTGCGCCGTAAAACGTAGTATTACCAATAATAATATTATTTTCAGCCGCAAAGCCTGCATTTTTATCAGGATAAATAATAATTTTTCCTCCGGATATTCCTTTGCCAACGTAATCATTGGCCATACCTTCTAACTCAAAGGTAATCCCTTTGGCTAAAAAGGCGCCGAAACTTTGGCCGGCAACGCCTTTAAATTTACAAAGAATAGAATCCTGGGCTAAACCTTCCTCGCCATAGCGCCGGACTAACTCTCCGCTCAGCATTGCGCCGGTAGCTCTGTTAGTATTATTAATTTCAAATGAAACCCGCACTGGCTTTTTCTTTTCTAAAGCGCTCTTACACATCTTTATAAGATTTTTATCTAAAACAAGACCCAACCCTTTATCTCTTTTAGATTTGTAATATCGACTATAATCTTCGGGAACTTGCGGTTTATAAAGGATTTTGGAATAATCAATTGCCTTTGCCTTAGAAGGAATAATGTTCTTGTTTAACTCCAGAAGGTCTACCCTTCCTATCATCTCATTTATTGTTTTAATACCTAGGCTAGCCATGATTTCACGCAGTTCCCGGGCTACAAAACGGAAATAATTTACTATATATTCCGGTTTTCCGCTAAAACGCTTTTGTAAAGTATCATCTTGCGTAGCCACACCTACCGAGCAGTTATTGAGATGGCAATGCCTTAACATAACACAGCCGATTACAATAAGCACCGCAGTACAAAAACCATATTCTTCAGCCCCAAGCATTGCCGCAATCGCAATATCGCGGCCGGTGCGCATCTGCCCGTCAGTTTGCAGGCGCACTCTGGAACGTAAATTATTCAGCATAAGCGTTTGGTGGGTTTCGCTGAGCCCTAGTTCCCACGGCAACCCCGCGTATCTTATAGAGCTACGCGGTGACGCCCCTGTGCCTCCGTCACCGCCGGAGATTAGAATCATATCCGCATGGCCCTTGGCAACGCCTGCGGCAACCGTTCCTACGCCGACTTCTGAAACGAGTTTGACGCTTATGCGTGCGCGAGGATTGGCATTCTTTAAATCAAATATCAGCTGCGCTAAATCTTCGATAGAATATATATCATGATGCGGCGGCGGCGATATTAAGGTAACTCCGGGAGTAGTGTATCTGGTGCGCGCGATTACTTCGCTCACCTTATGCCCCGGTAATTGCCCGCCTTCGCCGGGCTTTGCTCCCTGTGCAATTTTTATCTGTATCTCGTCAGCATTAACAAGATAATTTATAGTTACGCCGAAGCGGCCGGAAGCAACTTGTTTTATAGCACTACGTTTTGAATCTCCATTAGGCAAAGTTACAAATCTGGCCGGGTCCTCACCGCCTTCACCAGTATTAGACCGGCCGCCGATT
Source organism: Candidatus Omnitrophota bacterium (assembly GCA_030692055.1). The sequence goes on from JAUYCY010000159.1 coordinate 54,585, forward strand.
CTATTCATGGCAATAGCGATTGTTTCGTGCGCCAAAGCGCTTATTGAACCAAAACTCATTGCTCCGGTAGCAAAACGCGTCATAATACTCTCAACAGGCTCAACCTCGTCAATAGAGATTGGAGTATTTTTTTTTCCGCCTCCGCCTGAGGCGGATGCGCCTTTGGCGCAAGAGGCGCCTGCTTGCCGGACGGGCAGGGATCCGCCTTCGGCGGAAAACTTAAGCAAACTTCTTAAAGTCACCGGATTATCCGACTGATCATTTATCATCTGCGCAAACTGTTTATATCTATTGTCGTCATTATTGCGCGCCGCATCCTGCAAAGCGGCTATGCTTTCGGGATTCCAAAGATGAAATTCTCCGTCTCTTCTCCATTGATAAACACCGCCGCTCGCTAAATGCGTAACGCCCGCATCTCTTTCTATGTAGGCATCTTTATGCCGTTTAATAGTTTCTTCTGCTATTTCGTCAATACCGGCGCCTCCAATTCGCGATACGGTTCCGGTAAAATATTTTTCTATAAACTCGTTATCCAAACCTAAAGCTTCAAATATTTGCGCGCCGCGGTAACTGCGTAGCGTAGATATTCCCATTTTTGACAATATCTTTAATATTCCGTCTGTTAATGCTTTATTATAATTCGTAAATGCTATGCTGCGGTCTAAACGAATTTCTTTCTCGGCGATAAGATATTCAATTACTTTATAGGCAAGATACGGATTTATACAATCTGCACCGTAGCCAAAAAGCAAAGCCAAGTGATGCACCTCTCTGGGCTCTGCGCTTTCCACGATTAAGGCAACTTGCGAACGTATGGTTTTTCTTACAAGATATTGATGGATAGCGCTCACCGCCAAAAGTGCCGGAAGAGCAATTCTATCTTTATCAACTCCCCGGTCGCTTAATATTATAAAAGAATACCCTTTTTCAATGGCGTATTCTGCTTCAAAACAAATCCTATCTAGTGTATTTAAGAAACCATCTTTAGCGCTTTCTGCATCAAAGAAAGTATAAATTGTCTTTGCTTCAAACCCGTTTATACTGATATCGCGGATTTTTATAAGCTCCTCATCGGTTAATATCGGATTCCTTACTCTAAGCTTGTGGCTATGCTTTGGGGTTTCCTCCAAGATATTTTTTTCAGGGCCGATAAAGCTTTCTAGGCTCATCACAAGCTTTTCCCTTATAGAATCTATAGCCGGATTAGTCACCTGCGCAAACAGCTGCCGGAAATAATTAAAAAGAAGCTGGGGACTTTTTGATAAAAAAGCGTGAGGAATATCAAGACCCATAGAACCTATCGGCTCTTTACCCTCCTCGGCCATTGGCTTTATAATCAATTTAAGGTCTTCCCGCGAATAACCAAATGCCTTAAGCTGCGACATTAAATCCGTAAACTTCGTTTTACCAGAAGCAACGCCGATAAGCTTATCAAAATCAACCATATTTTGGCTATTCCATTTTCCATAGGGCGAGCGCATAGATACTCTTTCTTTTATTTCGGAATCTTCTACTATACGGCCTGATTTAGTATCGACAAAAAGCATATTGCCAGGTGTAAGTCTACCAGAAGCTTTAATATCGCATGGCTTGATATCTAAAACGCCAACCTCGGAAGCCATTACCAAAAAATCATTTTTTGTCACAATATAGCGGGCCGGCCGCAGGCCATTTCTATCCAGAACAGCCGCAATATTTGTTCCGTCAGTAAAGGCTACGGCTGCCGGACCATCCCACGGTTCCATAAAACATGCGTGATATTTATAAAAGTCCCTAAGTTCTTTGTTCATAAACTTATTGTGTTCCCAAGCTTCGGGAATAAGCATCATCATCGCATGCTCAAGAGACCTGCCCGATAAAACTAAAAGCTCAAAAACGTTATCCAGCGCAGCGGAATCACTTCCTCCTTCAACGATAACCGGCTTTATTTTTTCTATGTCAGCGCCGAAAAGCTCACCGCTAAGTATGCGTTCTCTTGCTCTTATCCAATTTATATTGCCGCGCAAGGTATTTATTTCGCCGTTATGCGCTAAAAACCTAAAAGGCTGCGACAGGTCCCAGGTAGGAAAAGTATTAGTTGAATAACGCGAATGTACTAAACATAAAGCACTCTTTATGCTTTCATCCTTAAGATCAAGGAAAAAATTCTCTAGCTGCTGCGGCATAAGCAGCCCCTTATAACAAAATGTGCGGCAGGAAATATTAGTAATATAAAACGCCTTCTTTTGTTCTAATTCGGATGCGCGAATAATATTTTCTACTTGTTTTCTGATTATGTAGAGTTTACGTTCAAAAGCTAATTGGTCTTTTTGGCTTTGGCTAGAGGAGACCAAACCACGGCCCTCTGGCCAGCTGCCGATAAAAATCTGAGTAAAGATAGGCTCAGTACTTTTAGCGCCGTGACCGATGCCTAAATCATCTCTAGGGACATTGCGCCAGCCTAAAACAATTTGGCCTTGCTCTTTAATGACCTTCTCAAATGTTTCTTTACAGAATTTGCGCTCCTGGCTATCCTGAGGCAAAAATATTAATCCGGTACCGTATGCTCCGAGCTGCGGCAAATCAATATTTCCTTTAGTTATCTTTCTGAAAAACTCATCTGGCATCTGAATTAAAATTCCTGCGCCATCACCGGTTTTCGGGTCTGAACCCACTGCTCCGCGGTGCGATAAGCGGCGCAGAACCTCAACCCCTTGCTTTATAATGGTGTTAGACTTTTCACCTTTGATATTACAGACAAAACCCACACCGCAAGAATCATGTTCAAACCTCGGGTCATAGAGCCCTTGTTGTTTGGAAAAATGATTATATTTCATAATATATTGTCTATCGGTTGCGGTTGCGCAACTCGTCACGGTTACGTTTTACGTAAGACGATAGACGCGAGACGAAACGAGCCTCGCAACCGTTCAACGTATAACGTGATTCATAATGCAAATCAATACACCTTCCATTTGCGTGCGTCTATATTCAATTTATGTATTTTAGAACGCAAAGTATTTCGATTAATGCCTAAAATCTTTGCCGCCTTAAATTGATTGCCGAAAGTTCTTTCCAGAACCTTCTCAATAACAATTTTTTCTATATGCTCAATAGCTTTAGAGTAAATTTTTCCGTCGTTACTAATTAAAAAGTAATCATAAACTCCGTTTGTCAATTTACTCAATTCTTCCATACTTTACCTCTTATTACAAAATATGCCTAATTTTTGTGCAACGCTTGGCAAAAAAACCTATGCCGCTAATTGCGCCGGCTGCATAAGTTTTGAAAAATTTAAATAAATCTTCTTCGCCTGCCGGTCATATCCATCTTTTTTTATGTAATAATCAAGCAACATATTTTGCGCTTTGAGACGCACTTGACAATCACGGCTCCTACGATATTGCCCTAACCAACTTGAAACTAAAGAAGCATCTACTTCAATATGAAATTGCAATCCATAACAGTTTTTGCCATAACGGAATGCCTGATTGGGACAGGCGGAATTTTTAGCGAGTAAAAATGCTTTTTTGGGAATTTCAAAAGAATCTTGGTGCCATTGAAAGACTTCTAACTTTGTATCTAAACCTTCCAAAAGCATATCTTTTTTTCCTTCTTTAGTTAAATCCACTCTGCCCCAACCTATTTCTTGACGCTTTGCCTTCTTCACCTTTGCGCCAAGGGCCTTAGCTAAAAGTTGCGCGCCAAGACAAATCCCCAAGATAGGGATTTCCTGGCTTATTGCTTTTTTCAAAAATTTATCCTCATCTTTTAAAAAGGAAATTTTTTTCTCTTCGTAAACATTCATTGGCCCGCCCATAGCGATAATAGCCTCAATATTCGTTAAATCCCTAGGCAATTTTTCTTTTTTATAAAGGTGGATAGTCTTTACCTCCCAGTTGCTATCTCTAAAAAAATCGCTAAGTGTTCCCGGCCCTTCTTCTTTTGCATGCTGCAGGATAAGAATCATCCTACCCTCTATAGAATTGGAAGATATTTATCAAGTTCCTGCTGCGTAACCTGAATTCGGTAATCATCCCATTCTTTCTTCTTTAGCTCAACAAACCTAGGAAAGATATGATTTCCAAGAATCTTCTTAACTAGTTCGCTGTTTTCGGCTATGGCAATAGCATGCCCCAGGTTATCCGGAAGCGTTTCAATGCCTTTTTCTTTTCTTTCTGCCTCGGTTAAATGATACAAATTCTGATCCATAGGTTTAGGCACTTTATATTTCTTTTCTACCCCATCTAACCCCGCATGCAGCATGGCGGCAAAAGTAAGATAAGGATTACACGCCGGATCGCATGCCCGGAATTCACATCTGGTAGCCTTTTCTTTACCCGGATAATAAAGCGGAACTCTTACAAGCGCGCTACGGTTTCTACGGCTCCACGCTATATACACAGGGGCCTCATAACCCGGGACTAATCTTTTGTATGAATTTGTGGTTTGCGCAAAGATAGAACATATCTCTTTTGCGTGTTTGAGTAATCCGGCGATATAGCTACGCGCGGTATCGGAAAGATAATCGCTTGCCTTCGCATCAAAAAATGTATTTTTACTTCCTTTAAATAGCGATTGATGTGTATGCATGCCTGAACCGTTCTGGCCAAAAATAGGCTTGGGCATAAAAGTAGCGTATACTCCGAATTTACTCGCAATCTCTTTTACGACTACCCTGTAGGTAATTACGTTATCTGCCATCTCTAGCGCATCTTTATAACGCATATCAATTTCGTGTTGTGAGGGGGCTACCTCATGATGCGAATATTCCACGTCTATGCCCATTTTCTCAAGAGCTAAAACAGTTTCTCTTCTTAAGTCGCTTGCCATATCAAGCGTAGTAAGGTCAAAATATCCTCCCTTATCTAGTATGTCCGTGGCTGAATCTGCCTTGAAATAGAAATACTCCAGTTCTGGCCCTAAATAATAATGGTCAAACCCCATTTTATTTGCGCGCGCCAGCGCTTTTTTTAATACATAGCGCGGGTCGCCCTCATACGGTGTTTTGTCGGGGTTTAATATATCACATATCATTCTTCCGACAGCCTTCTCGCTCGGCCGCCAGGGCAAAATAGCAAAAGTATCCGGATCAGGCATGGCAATCATATCCGATTCTTCGATATCCTGATAACCGGTAATAGAAGAACCATCAAAACCCATCCCATTCTCAAGAGCTCCCTCTAATTCCTTATCTGTAATTGCAAAACTCTTTACCTGTCCTAAGACATCGGTAAACCACAAACGCATGAACTTTACATCTTTCTCCTTTACTAGCTTAAGAATATCCTGCTTCGTCCTCTTGGCCATTTTGTACCTCCCTTTAATGAGCACATTATTTTTTCAAGTGTATTACACATAGAAAAAATAATAGTGCGAATTAAACCCCACACCCAGCAGTTCATTTTACTACCTTACATTATGGGGTTTACTATCCTATTTTTTATTGAGCTTACTCGCCACACCGAGTTAGCTGGGTGTGGGGTCAAATTCGACTAAGTGGTTTTTCTACGCACATAGCTTGAAAAACCACAAGTCTCATTTGAAAAAAAATAGGGTGTTTTAAGCTCTTCTGGCCTTAAAACACCCTTGTTTTATAAGCCTTTTGCACAAACTTTGTGCTTTCCTAATCGTAGTTCTAGCGCCCTTACTTATATAAGTAAAAAATCAGCTATTTTGGTAACCTTTTTTTGAAATTTTTTTCTTAGCCTTTTTATCGTTGATTTTCTTAGCTATTTTAGCCTTGGGCAACGACCCTGCGTATACCAACGTCTGCTGATTACCCCAGACTTTTGCAATCGGATCAAGGAAACTGGTAAGATTGCCTTGTGTCACCTATCCTCCTTTGTCTAACTCTTAAAATAATTAATATCTACCCAATGCGCACCCCCTATTATTTATTTCTGTTTACCCTATAGCTACAGAGCCGCGTTCTTCGGTGCGGATACGAATACACTCTTTAAGGTCAAGCACAAATATCTTGCCATCACCGGTTTCGCCGGTTTGGGCGCCTTTAACAATAGCTTTTATGGTAGGCTCAACAAAATTTTCATTTACCGCAATCTCAAGGCGTATCTTACGTAGAAGATTACCTGTTTCCTTTGCGCCACGATAAATTTCGGTTATTCCCTTCTGCCGACCGTGCCCAAGCACTTCGCTTACCGTGATAAGATTAACTTCTTGCTTATAAAGTTCTTCCTTTACTTCCTCAAGTTTGTAAGGTTGAATTATGGCGATGATTAACTTCATTTTTCCTCCTTTTTATAACGCTAATCTAACGCGAATGGTCGCGAATTATTTATTCGCGTGAATTAGCGTTAGATTCGCGAATATTCGCGTTGCTCGCTACTCTAAGACGGTATATGCTCTTTCGTGGTGTTGTGTAAGGTCAATACCCATAAGCTCTTCTTTATCGCTGACACGCACACCGATAAATAAATCAACTAATTTATAAATAACAAAAGTAACTATAGAGGTATAGGCAATCGTTACTAAAACCGCAAGTAATTGAATTAAGAATTGCTTGGGGTTGCCGAAAAATAAACCGTCAGCTGCGGCTGGATTTAGTACCTTAGAGGCAAATAAACCGGTAGCCAAAGCCCCCCAAATCCCACCCACACAATGCACGCCAAAAGCATCTAAAGAATCATCATAGCCTAATTTTGGCTTAATTATGCTTACTGCCGTGAAGCAAAATACACTCACTAAAAACCCTATTACTATTGCCGGTATTACGCTCACAAATCCTGCCGCAGGAGTTATTGCTACGAGGCCAGCCACCGCGCCGCTAGCCACGCCAAATATTGTCGGCTTTCCGTTACGTAACCACTCTATGAGCGCCCACGTTAGCCCCGCTGCTGCGGCTGCGGTATTGGTGACAACGAATGCGTTCACCGCTAGGCCATTTGCAGCCAGAGCGCTACCGGCATTAAACCCAAACCAACCAAACCAAAGCAGGCCCGTTCCCAAAATGATAAAAGGTAAGTTATGCGGTGCGGGCAAATTTGAATCTAAATTTTTTCTTTTACCGATGACCAAAGCTGTCACTAAGGCGGCTATGCCGGCATTGATGTGCACCACTGTTCCTCCGGCAAAATCAAGCGCTCCTAGGTTTCGCAGCCAACCGCCAATTCCCCACACCCAATGACAAAGGGGATCATAAACAAACGTTGCCCATAATAACGTAAAAATTAAAAATGCGGAAAATTTCATTCTTTCGGCAAATGCACCGATAATTAAGGCTGGAGTAATTATGGCAAACATCGCTTGAAAAATCATAAACGCCTGATGTGGGATAGTTGCGGCATAATCCGGGTATGGCTCCAGCCCTACGCCATTTAAGCCAAACCAGCCAAACCCTCCCCAGAAACCTTGGCCAGGATGAAAAGAAAGGCTATAGCCGAATAAAATCCATTGCACGCTAAGCGCGCATAGAATAATAAAACATTGCATCAAAACTCCGAGTATGTTTTTACGCCGCACCATTCCTCCATAGAAAAAGGCTAAGCCTGGGGTCATCAGCATAACCAGTGCCGAAGAAATTAAAACCCAAGCCGTATCGCCGGTGTTTATCATTTTGCCTCCTTTAATGAACAGACGACTTATGGAGCTACGGCGAACGTAAGTCGTAGCCCGTAAGGGCGTCTGTGGATTAAACCCCACACCAACTTTTGAAACCTACCTAGAGTTAAACCGAAGACGTTTCTCATTAACATACCAATATCATCGTGTCCCACACCTTATACAAAAGTTGGTGTGGGGTTATTTTCGCGCTTATAACTTATGTTCACAGCAGTTGCCATAAGTTATGCGCTCAAATAAAAAGGCGTCTTTAATTCCTTCTCTGGATTTACAAGACGCCTGCGTCTTAAAATATCTCTTCAAGAAAATTACCTTCGGTAATAACTATTTAGGTTATTTTCAGTGGTTAGGAAAGTTTTACTTGTGCCCTTTAGGGTATACTTTCCTACACCATAAAAATTGTGCGCTTTACCAGAACTTTCTTTCTTACGCTCCTTTGCGCCTTACACTAATACAAGTAAAAAAACGTCTCATTTGGTAACCTTAACCCGAAAAATGCTTTTATAAAATAAAATATTTCGTAACCATAAACAACCCAGTCAATTACCTGTTAACCGCTATGTACAAAAGAATACGAAGCATTTTGCGCCTACGGCAGCCCTAATTTTACAAAAAAAAGGCAACTTGCTAACGCCAAAGAAAGAGCTGATTTAGTAGGCGATACTCTAAAATCAATTACTTTCAGTAAAATTAGGGCTGGGTTAACCCAGCCCTTTATTTCTACGAATGAGAATCTTCTTATGAAAAATAAAGGGCTGCCCTTCGGGCAAAAAATACATTTTTCAAATGCATCTTTTGGGTAGAAATAAAAAAAATAAATGACTGGTTGTATTAAGCAGAAAAATTTAGCAGATGGTTTTGGTTATTTTTGGTAACCTTGACTCCGAATAATACGGGTGCCTATTCGCAATAAATAGACTAAAATTAACACGAGGAAGAAACCTACTGCGAAATTCATTTCTTTTACATTTACCGTATGAGAAACTACATTTCCCGAACTTATTTTAGTTATAGATTGAACATGAATATCTAAGTCTCCGCCATGCTCTAGACAACTGCGATTAAACACCCCCGTAACCCTCACTGTATCGCCTTTAGTTTTATAATTACCCAGGTATTGAATATCTTTAAGCACTTCCTTTTTCGCCCAGCCACTAATAGCATTTTTCCCATCATCTATACATAACCACCCATGTGCTCCACGCATCATTATATCCCCAACAATTTCACCTTCATAAGCTATAATCTTTCCATCATATTGCTTGGTATTATTTAGTATTTCTGTACTGGAAATAACATCAGCGCATAACGCATAGGGCATAGCGCATAGCGTAAGAACCAAATAAATCAACATAAAAACCCCTCTCTGTTTTATTCGCTTTGCGCTTTGCGCTGTGCGCTGTGCGTTTTTCATTATTTTCCTTTTACTGCTGCCACTAAAAACCCAAATAAAGCAAAAACAGACATAAATTCCAAACGGCCCGCCCACATCTGGATTATATAAGTGACCTTTAATATCGCAGGCATAGATGTATCGGTAATTCCGCAGCTAAGCCCGACATTAGCGGCAGCAGAAGTAGATTCAAATAAGGAATCTAAGACTGGATACCCCAGGCAAACCCCCACCAATGTACCTAAAACATATAGAACTATATATGACATAGTGATTATCAAAACTGTACGCACCAGCTTATCCTCTAAAAACATGGTTTTAATATGGTGGAATTTCTCAGTTGTGATTGCATTTGGGGGAAGCATAACTTTTTTTATATCCTCTCTTAATGCTTTATAAATAATACCCACACGTAACATCTTTATCCCCCCGGCAGTAGAACAAGCGCAGCCGCCTAAAGCCATGGCGCAGATTAAACCCGTCATAGCCAAATCGCCCCATTCTTTAACAAATTGCTGGGCATAAATAGTCATATAACCGGTGGTGGTATGCCCTGAAATAAGCTGAAAAAATCCTTTGCGTAAAAACGTTATCGCTTCAGAATAGGCGCCTGCCTGACGTAAACCAACCGCAGTAATAAGAAAGGTAAGCATAACGCACATTAATAAGGTTCGAGTTTCAATATTTTTATATATCTCTTTATAGTTACCTGTCCAAAGCTGATAGTGTAACGCAAAGTTAAAGGTTCCTATAATCATAATTATAATCGTAACGATTTCAAAAATTGCGCTATGATAATACAAAATATTTGGGGAATAAGGCGCAAAACCGGCAGTATCAAAGCCAGCCATAAAAATACAGGCGCCATTAAAAAAAGCGCTAAATGGCTTAAGGCCAATGCGCATCCCAACAATACCAAGAGCAAGCGTTCCAATAATTAGGTAAACGATACTTATTAACCAAATAAACCGCGCCGTATGCATCACATTGGGAAATAATTTTTCATCACGCCCCTCTCCAAAGTACATCTTTAAGCTACCGGAGCTACCGCTGGTAAAAAACGCAAGCGCAATAATTACAATCCCTTGGCCACCAAGAAAAGGGCCCATGTGACGCCATAAATTATGCGTATAGGAAAGATGATTTAAATCCTGAACCAAAGTTAAGCCTGTAGTAGTTAATCCGGACATTGTTTCAAAACAGGAATCGAGAAATGATTTGTAATGGCCGCTAAGATACAGCGGTATGGCGGATAACGCCATAGCTACTAACCATGAGGCAGAGACCACAACCATCCCCTGCCCCATATTTAAATCTTCACTTGTTTTACAAATCCAAGTTAATACCAACCCACAAAATATGGCGATATCGGCTGCGATAAGAAAATTAAAAGAAGGCTGCCATTCTTGAAAAAATAACAATCCTATCACGAAAGGAATAAACATAACCATTCCTAAGACGACAGTAATTCCGCCTATATAATAACCAATAACTTTAAAATCCTTTAGGTGGGGTTTGATTAGCATCGTAAATGAAGCCTTCCATGGCTCCCTGCCTGCCGGCAGGCAGGCTCGGGGCTAACCCTTCGACTTAGCTCAGGACAAGAGCCCGAGGTTTCGGCATGGCGAATACTGAGCGGCGTTTTTGGCGCCGCGAACGTATAAAATATAAATAATGAAATAAATAAGCCGGTTAAAATTATCACCAAACTATATAAAATTTCCCAAATTATTCCCAGCGCTGCCTTATAAAATATAGATATCTTCATAGTGGCAGATTAACCCGAAAAATGCTTTTACATACGGAGCATTTTTCGCCTACGGCAGCCCTAATTTTACAAAAGAAGCAATTTACTAATGCTAAAAGAAGAGCTGTTTTAGTAGGCGATATTGTAAAATCAATAACTTTCAATAAAATTAGGGCTGGGTTAACCCAGCCCTTTATTTCTACGTATGAAAAAGCTTCTTATGAAAAATAAAGGGCTGTCCGAAAAGTAAAAAATGTATTTTTCAAATACATTTTTTAGGTTAAGCCTGAGGCAGAAAAAAAGCAAGTCAATAAAAAGTCAAAATTAAGGAATGAAAAGAATGGTTAATCTAGGCGGCCGTAAGGTTAGTCTTCTGAGCGTAGACGATAACCGATACCGGATTCTGTCAAAATATACGTTGGGCGGTCAGGATTAGACTCTATTTTGCTACGTAGATTGCTTATCGTTACCCGTAAAAGATGAAGCACGCCTTCTAAATCTTCGGCTTTATTCCAGATTTCTTGCAAAATATGCCGGTGGGTTAAGACCTTGCCTACATTTAAAATAAGGAGCTTGAGGATATCATATTCAGTAGGCGTTAAATCAACTTCTCTCCCATCCACCATAACCCGGCGGCTTAAAACATCCATCGAAAGTTTACCTATCTGAAAAACCTCTTTTGTTTGTAGAGGAGAAAGACGCCGCATTAATGCCCGGATACGCGCGAGAAGCTCACCGGTACTAAATGGTTTAATAAGATAATCGTCAGCGCCTATATCAAGGGCACAAATTTTATCCGCTGCGTCCTCCCTTACGGACAAGATAATGACGGGTATCTTTGACCTTTTACGTATTCTCCTCAGCACTTCTACACCGTCAATATCCGGTAGCCCCAAATCAAGTATAATCATATCGGGATGAGAAGATACTGACTTTTCTAACGCTTCTTTGGCTGTTGCCGCTTCAAAAATATTATAACCATGCGAAGAAAGTGATGCTCCTAAAAAGCTCCTGATTGCTTTTTCGTCATCTACCACAAGAATTCGTAAATTTTGCTTTTCTGTCATCAGCAAACCTTAATGTAGCGGAATATTAATAATAAATGTTGCGCCTCTATCGGGATTATTTATGGCGGTAATCTGGCCGTCGTGGGCATCAACAATACCTTTACAAATAGAAAGCCCCAGGCCCGTTCCTTTTATCTGATGGGGCCTTTGGACGCGGTAAAATTTATCAAAAATGCGTTTAAGGTCTTCTTGTGGTATTCCCACCCCCTGATCCTTAATTTCAATTCTTACAGTATCTTGCGATAAAGATACCTTTATGTCTATCGAAGTATTCTGTGGTGAGTATTTAAGAGCATTATCAATTAAATTAAAAAATACTTTCATCATAAAAGAAAAATCTATAGATACATCTGGAAAATCTCTAGGTATGTCTATTCTTATGTCTCTAGAACCTATTCTATCCTTTAATTGCTCAAGCGACGCACCCAACAGGTCTCTTAATTCGCATGGTTTTCGGCTAATCTTTAATGCCCCAGCCTCCATTCGCGTCATATCTAGGAGATTTCCGACTAACCGGTTAAGGCGTTCAGACTCTTGGAAAGCGGTCCCTAAAAGCTCCTTGCGAGTCGCGTCATCTAGGTTACAATCCCTATCAATGAGAGCGCTTAAAGAGCCTGTAATTGACGCGAGAGGGGTTCGCAAATCATGTGATATTGAGTTTAGGAGTGCTGTCTGAAGCTTTTCGGTTTGACGCTGGATAAGGTGCTCTCTTGTCTTTGACGCGAGTGTGCTCACTACAACCCCCACAATCAAAAACGCGATAAAAGTAAAAAGATATTGAATATCTGCAACCCCTAGCGTGAGATACGGCGGAACCAGAAAGAAATCAAATGAAAGAACACTTAATATCGCGGTTACTATAGCAGGACCCTGACCCCATCTAATAGCGGCAATTACAACCGCAAGGAGATAAAACATTACTAGATTTGTCGGCTCTAAGCTTCGTTTGACAAGTTCACCGAAAAAAGTCATAACGAAAACGAGCCCGACACACATTAAGTATGGGTAAGTTTTGTTTCGAAGGCTTTTTAAGTTTTGCATATTATAAAGCTAGCTTGATATTGTACCATATTTTAAAAACAATTCTTCTAAATAAGCTAAAAAAGTATTTCGGCTATTTTTGGTAACCTTTCTTACGCCATTTTTTTACTATGCTCTTTTTGTGCTTTAGGACCATCACATGCGAAACTCCAAGCTCCTTTGCAACCTCACGCACCGTGTATCCTTTAAGTAAATAGGAAAACACGGATTTTTCTTTATCAGTTAAACCTATACCGGCTATTTCATCAATAGTGACCTTGTTGTCTATGGTGGAACGAAAGTCTGCCTTCTTATCTTCAAGAATATCTCCCAAAGTCAATCCTCCGGGTGAGATAAGCTCATCAAGGCTTGAAATTGCTACTTTTGGGCGGCCTTTTCTTAAGAAATTCTGTATATGAAACTCGCAACCCTTGATTACATACGCCTCATTTATACCTATCGGCAAGCCCCCTCCGTAATGTTGCCACAAATAAAGGCACATTTCTTGGTAAAGGTCTTCCTCGCTGTAATAGCTATAGAATAGGTGCTTACGCGCAATGTGTTTAAGCGCGGGTGTTATTTTTTCTAGTAATATTCTAAAATCCATATTTGACCACCACCTAAAAATAAAACGGCGTTCTCGCGCTACTATCGCAGTAGCACAGAACGCCGTTGTTCTGATCCGCTTAAGGCGGATTTTATTCTATATCTACATCACACTGCCCAAAAATAAAAACGTCCTTTCTGGCACACATTGCTCCAAAAAGGACGTCGTTGTCCGGCTATCTGATTTTTAAGAAAGGACTATAAATAAAAAAGGGCGTTCTTGTGAACGCCATTGTCCCTCTACTTCAAGCACAAACTCTATACGTATTCTCAGTTAGAATTTAACACATTATTTGGCAATTGTCAAGCCTAGTTCTCCTAAATACTTTCTTAAAAGCGCTGGAATGCTTCGTTTCTGGCTATTTTTCTACCGCCAGGGGAATAGCTTGTTTGTAAAGCTTTTGTAAATCAGCTACTTTCAAATTAATAAGATTGTTTATCTTTAAATAATCTCCTTTCACTTCGCCGATAAGGCTATATTTAACTTTATGTTTTTTGCAAACCTCTTCTACATTTTTGCGGTTTGCCGCAGATACGCTTATAACAATTCTGGACTGGGTCTCGCCAAAAAGCAAAGCATCTTTTCTCATTTTCTCTGGCAAATTTATAACTGCACCTCGCTGGCCTAAAATACAACTTTCTGCTAATGCCACAGCTAAGCCGCCCTCTGAACAATCGTGGGCACTTGCCGCTAAGCCTTGTTTTATCATTTCTAAAACCGAACGCTGAACGTTTCGTTCTTGTTCTAAATTGAGCTGAGGTGGATTGCCTACTTTCAACTTATGAATTATATTTAGATACTGTGAACCGCCCAACTCTTCTTTATTTTCACCAATTAAAAAGATAAAATCCCCTTGTTTTTTAAATTCTGAACTGGTTACTTTTTTTACATCATCTACTAACCCAACCATTCCAATTACCGGCGTAGGATAAATCGCTCCCTTAGGGCTTTCGTTATTAAAGCTTACGTTACCGCTTACGACAGGGATACCAAAGAATTTACAAGCCTCGGTGATGCCTAAAATTACGTTCTTAAATTGCCAATAAACTTCGAGGTTATAAGGGTTGCCGAAGTTCAAGCCATCAGTAACCGCTAAAGGCTCGGCGCCGCAGCAGGCAAGGTTTCGCGCCGCTTCAGCTATCGCGATCTGGCTGCCGAGGAGGGGATCGAGATAACAATATAACCCATTGCCTTCTATAGTAGCAGCGACAGCTTTGTTAACTTCCGGAAGATAATAAACTCCCGCATCGTTACCAAACGGTATACAAGAATCTTTAAGCAAATTGCTATCAACCTTTTTTGCAATCCATTCCTTAGAAGCAATAGTGGGAGACTCCAGCAGCGCGCAGAGCGCTTTATTGTAATCCTGAGGCTCTTTTAACTTCTTTAAGTCTAACTTTTTTACGGTAGTTAAATATTTTGGTTTTTTTGCTTCTCTTTTGTACTCAGGAGCTTCGACTAAAAACCGCGCTGGCACCTCTGCCACAACTTTATCATTCTCTTTTACGCGTAGAATCTTATCATTGGTAACTTTCCCGATTACGCTAAAATCAACGTTCCATTTTTTGAGGACATCTTTAATCTTGTCTAAATTCTGCGGCTTAACTATAAAAAGCATCCTCTCTTGGGACTCGGAAAGCATCACTTCATAGGCATTCATTGCCTCTTCTTTTCTCGGCACCAAAGCAATATCTATCTCAATACCGGTGCCTGCTTTATATGCGGTCTCTGACGTGGAGCAGACCAGTCCCGCCGCGCCCATGTCTTGCATTCCCACGATTAAATTTTTCTCGATAAGCTCAAGGCATGCTTCGCGTAATCTCCTGCCTATCTCTGGGTTACCGATAGCTACGGCATTTGTTTTATCTTTAGAGCTTTCGTCTAAGCCGGCTGAAGCAAAACTCGCGCCTTCAACGCCGTCTCTACCCGTAGGGCCGCCGACAATAACCACTAAATTTCCTGCGCCTTGCGCTTTTGCCCTTACTAAATTTTTCTTCTTTAGAATCCCCACTACCATCGCGTTAACCAGGGGATTACCCTGGTAGGATTCGTCAAAGTAAACCTCTCCTGCTAAGACAGGTAGCCCCACAGCATTGGCATAATCAGTAAAGCCTCTGGCTACTTCTTTAAAAAGAAAATTTGTCCGAGAATCGCTCAATAACCCAAACCTTAAAGAATCTAAAAGAAATAAAGGCCGCGCGCCCATAGTAAAGATATCCCTGATACAGCCTCCGCCACCGGTAGCGCTTGCCTCGTACGGAGCGATAGCTGAAGGGTGGTTATGCGACTCTACCTTAAAAACAACCGCGTAATCAGGGGTTATAGAAACCGCGCCAGAATTCTCCCCCACCCCCACAAAAACATTCTTTCCCTCTTTAGGCAAAAGCCTTAAAAGCTTTTTGGAGTTTTTGTAGGAACAGTGCTCAGACCACATAGCGCTAAATAGGCCCAATTCTGTATAGTTGGGCTCTCGCTTTAATAAACTTTTTATCTTTTTATATTCATCCGCGCTTAAACCTATTTTTTTAGCTAATTCTAAATTTGCATTTGTTGTTTTCATTTTTCCTCCTTTAATAAGCACATTATTTTTTCAAGCGTATTGCACGTAGAAAAAATAATAGTGCGAATTAAATACTTGACACTTACCTAAAATATTTTATTAAGGTAGGTGTCAAGTATCAAATTCAGACTTATAACTTACGTTCGCGACTACGCTGCCGTAAGTTATGTCTTCATTTAACTAATATACTGAATAAAACTAAAAAAGCGTCCCCTCTCTGCTACTTTGCATAAGAAAGGACGCCTTTGTCCTCTTTTAAATATACCAATGTAAATCAGATTGTCAAGAAAATATTTTTTAGAAGTACGCTAATAAACGCTATCAAAAGTAAAGGGTAGGTTAATACGCTGTGGCCAAACTTAATGCAGCCAGACGCGTCTGTAAATTTTATCTATGTTATGTAAATACGCGTACGGATTAAAAAGCGCCTCTATCTCTTTTTTAGTGAAGTGCTTTGCGATTTCCTTATCCTTTAAAACTTCCTCTTTAAAGCTGGAATTACTATTTATAACTTTCAGCGAAATAGCCTGCACAATGTCATAGGCCTTCATCCTGCCTAAGCCTTTCTCCATAAGTTTAAGTAGAATTTTTTGTGAATAAATAAGGCCTCTGTTTAATTCAATATTATGCATCATACTGTCAGGATTAACCCTTAAGCCTTTTATAATTTCTAGTGTTTTCTTAAGCATGTAATCTAGTATGATTGTGGAATCGGGTAGAATCACCCTCTCTACTGATGAATGAGAAATATCTCTTTCATGCCATAGATTAACGTTCTCAAAAGCCACAAGCATATTACCGCGCAGAAGCCTTGCCAGGCCGCAAATACGTTCAGAAAGTATGGGATTTTGTTTATGCGGCATAGCGCTTGAACCTTTTTGCCCCTCATAAAACGGTTCTTTCGCCTCATTAACCTCAGTACGGTGCAGATGCCTAATTTCAGTCGCAAAACGCTCCAAGGTAGCGCCGATAGTTGAGAGTATGGCAAGATAATAAGCAAATCTTTCTCTAGACACGACCTGTGTTGATACCGCTGTATTAGCTATACCTATTTTTTTACAAATATATTCCTCAACCTTTGGTTCAAAATAAGCAAAAGTTCCCACTGCCCCTGAAATTTTCCCGCAGGCTGTATATCCTAAACTCTCTTTTAGTATTTTTTCTTCCTGGCATAAATCGTTATAAAGATATAAAAACTTTAGGCCAAAACTATAAATTTCTGCATGAACGCCGTGAGTTCTCGCCACGCATAAAGTATCTTTATATTTTACAGCCTTAGCTTTCACTTCTTTTATAAGTAAATCTAAATCTTTAAGGATAATTTCTGTGGCATCTTTTATCTGCCAGGCTAAGGTTGTATCAAGAAGATCGGAAGAAGTTAAGCCGAAATGTAAATACTGCGCTGCGGAACCAATCTGCGAAGATATGCTTTTGATAAAGGCGACGACATCGTGGTGGGTTTTTTCTTCAATCTTTTGTATACTATCTATTGAAATTTTTGCTTTTTTTAGTTTTTTAGAGGTATTCTTAGGAATTTTCTTAGACTTCTCTAGAGCCTCGCAAAGAAGGATTTCTATCGTTAAAAAACGCTTAAATTTTTCCTCTTCGCTCCATACTTTTCCAATTTCTTTTGGGGTATATCTTTCTATCATATCTTTTTAAGCACAGATTGCCACAGATAAAGACCGCAGATAGCCACAGATAAAATCTGTGCTAATCTGTGTATATAAAGGGGAAATAAAATATTACCAAAATAAACCCTCTGCGTCAATCAAAATCACCCGTTCGTTCACGCTTAAGGATAATAGCATACCAATACGAAATATCAACGCATTTAAGGAATAGTAGGGGGTTGATACTGAGCAAAGTCGAAGTATCAACCCTATCTGCTTAAAAATAAGAAGCCCCCTCTTAATATAAGAGGGGGCTTACGAAAGTTATCAAATAATAATTATAGGCCGTTTCGATACCTATTCTTCTCAAAGGCATCCCAAGGATACTTCTCTTCCAAAGGATAACCATAATTTTCAGTATCATTTGGAAGTAAAAATGTCACTACATCATAAACTCCGGAAGCAACCCTAGCGATAGGAAACACTATTGCTTTCCCAAGTCCTTTAAATGGGTGGCCCTCCCCAAAGCCTTTGTTCATTTGTGCCGGCATATCCAATATCCCTAACCCGGCATTAATGGTGCCTCTTAGAGCCTTTTTCCCTATTGGCTTAAGCCCCTGATTAAGTACTGAGTAATGTTTTCCGTCTTCCCATACGTAACGGCTATCTAAAGGAACGCCTACGCCCTCATTGTCTTTAGGATTTGGTAATGCAAAAGTTGCCACTTCATAAACTCCAGATGCTGTTCTTCCTGCGCCGTGGATACAACCTCTAAATATACCAACGAAACCTCCAAGAAGTTTATTTTTCTCTTTCTCTCCAAACCCACTCTTGAAACCCTTCACGGTCTGATATGGCACTTCTAACCACCCTGTAACTAAGTTAGTGAAGCCCTGCTTAGCCTTTTCTACAGCGCGCTCAGCATAGTTAGCGGCAGATACAGGCGTAGAAAACAAAATCACTGCAGCTACTAAAAAAATTAAAACTTTCTTCATCTCCCCACCTCCTTTTAGAAATCAATCCTTCGACTTCGCTCAGGATTGATGGTGAGCGTCCTTCGACTACGCTCAGGACAGCCCTGAGCGAACGAAGTAAGTCGAATGGGCGTAGTCGAACCATCAACCCTTAGACTAAACCCTAGGTTAACTTTAAATAAAGTCTAAGTATCGATCTTTACCCCAACCTTTTTCAAACACACTTTTTATGTATTATATTTTATCAGCACAAAAGAATATGTCAATAAAATATATTACTACTGGGTTTTTGAGAGGTATTTCCTCGCTTTTTTTGTCCTATTTGTCCGGTCTTTCTTAGCTGGAAATGACGTAACTCTTTGACAGATGAAGTTTTATTTTTTGTCTACCACGAAGAAACGGACATATCGTTACTTATGCTTTTATCTCTATTAAAAAACCAGTTTATATTTTTTGCACCGGTCGAGGCTTTGTTGCTGTACCATATTCGATCTTAATATAAGACTTTTTGGTATTGCCTATCTAGTCTTGGATAACAAGAAACCGTTCAACAACTTTACCAACATCCTCAAGATTAGCCAATGCGCTGATAATGTAATTACGCGTATATGTGAAGCCTCCCCGTGATAAATCACTGGGCTTCTTGAATGATGAAAAAGGCGAAACTTCGCCGAAGCCAGATAAGCCCGTCTTCGTCAGCCATAATTCTTGGCCGACTTCGCGACGAGGCTGTCTTCGCCATTTCCGCCAAAGGCGAGACTTCGCCCTTTTTGGGCGAGCATCCCCACAATAAATCGTGGGGCTTTCTGGCGAAGGCGAGTAAAAATTATTCTAAATAAATATCTTTATCGCCCCTGATGCTCCCTCCTTTAATCTTACTGTGCAATTCTTCTTTAGACAACGCAAAAAGAGGGCTAATCTCTACTTTTATCTGTGGCTCTACTTTAATTCCTGCATCATTAAGCCAATTTTTATACATGTTACTCAATATCTTTCTAACGGTCTCCGGAGAATCATCGCCATGGTTATTCTTAAGTGGAGCAAATTCTTCTTCGCGGGATATTTCCATACAGCAGGTATTTTTCGCTAAAGGTATGGCGTCGAAAATGAAGGTTTCAAATTTCCACCCTTTGATTTCTGCGATTTCACCTTGCGCGCCAAAGGAATTTACCATTTTAATAGCTTGATGATACGGTAAAGAAAATCCATGCTCCTTTAAACGCTGGACAAAAACAAGAGAGATCATGTGTATTGCCGTATTCCCCGCCCAATCGCGGATTCGCCCATTATTATCTAAGATGCAGCGGTTATCCGGGTCTAATTCGCTGTACTCAATAACTTTTGCCTTGCCATTTTCAGCGGCAAAGATCCCGACCTTTTCCTTGCAACTCCTGCGGCGCACTATTTTAGTAGATATTTCTGAATCTTCCATCTTATGATACCCGACGAAAGCTGGATCCATTATCTTTACTAAGAGATTGTCGATCTGACAATAGAATAAATCGGAATATCCATCTTCAATCAGTTTTTTTAACAAACCGGAATCATGCAGCGCCTTAATACAACCACCGTGACCGTTTGGATTAACGAATAGATGAGTTTTGTCCTTTAAAATTAATTTACCATCTACAGTTAAAGTAGGAAGCATCTCCTGTTCAAACAAATGCACAGTTTGCGGATCGAGGCCAAAAAAATTATGTGTTTTAAAAAAGTCTTTTACTTCCGGTAGCATTTCCGTATCCGTCATTATCAACAACGGAATAACAACTTTGTAGCGCAAAGATAAAGCCCTGACTGACTCGGCAAAAAGCTGGAATAAAGATTTGTTTTTTATGGGAGAGATCGGAAACATTCCTTTAGGGCCATTAAAACCTAAACGAGAGCCATGGCCTCCGGCTACGATCAAAACAGCTATCTTGTTCTTGGAGATTAAAGACTCACCCAATATGCGCGCCTCTTCCCTTTGCATTTGCTCATCAGAATTTTTAGGAATACTAAATATCCGTGATGGATAGATGTCTATGCGATGTTTGACGGGGGATTTTTGTTGGGAAATCTTCTCATAAAGTGAAAAGGCAAGTTCAAAATCAAGATTTTCCATTTCACTAATAAACTTTTCTTTTTCCGGAAGGCTTAACGACTGATAATGCCTAAGAATATGGGTTTGGTTATATTTCTTGAGCAGATTTAAAAAATATTCTTCTTCCATGGCTTACCTATCCGTATCGTCTGAACCTTTAATCGCATCCTACCTTTCAGTCAAATTATTTTAAAGACTCAATACACTGTGATAATTTTTGTACCGGGCGGTTTCTCAACTGGCTTTACATTAAGAAGCTAAGAAACTATATAAAAATTGCTTTTTTCTAAACTGCTCCTTTAACTTTTAGGTGCTCTTTTGCCTTTTGTAATCTTTCAAGAAACTTATCTTTTTTAAACTGCGAAGCCCATTTCTTCATAACAATCCAGCCGCTAAAACTAAGCAAATTATTGCGCCATGAGCGGTACCATTTTCTCCATCCCGATCTAATATTATGCAAAAAGAAAATTAAAGCAGGAAAAGAAAATATATTTAACACTATCATAAACACATGCTTAAACTGGTAAAATCTGCCCATAAGCTTCCTGACAGAAAACTGCATTTCTTCAGCAGTCATAGGCGCATCAGGCTCAAAGAGCGGAAAATTACCGTCATAATATTCCCAGCCAACATCCTGAATCGGGTAAATCCTGTTTTGCTTGGCAAGCCTACGCCTTAATCCTGTCCCGGGGAGTGGGCCCGCTAATAAAACTTGTATTGTGTCAATTTTAGCTTTTCTAATGAAACTCCTAAAATGCTTTACTCGTTCTTTGCCCGACATTTTGAAATTCACGCCTTCTTTTGCCGGATAGCCAAAGATAAACATGCCGTGTACTAAAAATCCGAATTTATGAAATATCTTTGTGAGGGATAACATGTCTTCAGGCCTTAAATGTTTATTCATAGCCTTTAGCTCTTCTTCGATAGGCGACTCAAAGCCAATGGCTACCGTGTTAATACCCGCTTGGCGCATCGCAGAAAGAAGTTGGGGGTCTTTGGCTTTATCCAACCTTATCTGAACGGTTACATCCAGCCTTCTACCTATATTTTTTTGATAATCCCTGAGCATATTACAGAACCTTATGGTTTCATCCCGTTGCTGTCCGAAAAGGTCATCAACAATAAAAAAATACCTGGCATCTTGCGTCTCCAGAAGAAAACTGATTTGCTCAAGAAGTCTTTCGGGCGGAGCATACCGAGGCTTTCCTTTCACGGTGCAAAACTCACAATCCATACCACAGCCCCGTATCCTTTCAACAGGATAAATTTTAATTTTAGCATAACGCACTAAGGAAAAATCCGGCAAGGGAAACTTTTCAAAATCAGTCAGCGGTTCTCTTTTGGGAGTATAAACAGGCTTTCCATTGTTTAGATAAACAATACCTTTAATTTCACTTACATCTCGTTTTCCTTCTATAGCCCGGAGAAGCTCTTTAATAGTTTCTTCCCCTTCGCCAATAACCACATAGTCAATGCAAGAATTCAATGCCTCGGCTATATTATCTTCAAAAAAATGTTGGCCCCCAGCGATAGTCACAATCCCCTTATCTTTATAAAAACGGGCTATTTCGTAAAGTCTGGGTATGGTGCTTGTCAATCCGCCATAGAATCCAACAACATCTGCGGGTCTGTGTCGTTGTAAAAATTCATGGTCGGCTCCAATCGAATCGCTTCTGGGTCCATATCTATGCAGGTTATTCTCATCAATAACCTCAACATCCCATCCTTCCATTTCATTCACAGCGCTGGCAACACATACCGGCCCTAACGCCGTAGTCTTATCCGCGATATGAGAATAGATATTAAACGCCGGATAAGCTGGAATTACAATTCTCAATCTTAATCTTTTTTTGGATACGTCAAGCATACTATACCCTTCTAGGTTATGTCTTATAACCAAACTCCCGCACGGTGCAAATATTATATCTGGATATATGGTAAGCTAAATCAATCGTTTTTCAATGACCTTTCTAGTAATATTATACTCCAGGATATCTCACCTTCGAGTGTATTTCATAAGGCTTTGCTTACTACTGGTTTTTCGAAAATCACGCCAGAGGCGTTTATATTCGGCGTTATTTATCGAAAAACTCTCGTTTTTATTGGGAAATTTGCCAGATTTTACATCTTTGATAAATCTAGTAGTAGTTAATTTTAATTCCGAAAAAAGGTTTTTATATGCCCTTACAAATTTTGGCTTTATTCGCTTATAAAGCCCGATAAAATCATACAGCACAAGAACTTGGCCGTCACAAAACCTGCCGGCGCCGATACCTATTGTAGGAATTTTTAATTGTTTTGTGATAAAACGTGAAAGTTGATACGGGACACATTCTAAAACAATACTAAAAACACCCAAATCTTGTAAAATCTTTGCTTGCCTGATGAGGCTACGCGCTGAAGCCGCGTCTCTACCTTGAACCTTGTAGCCTCCCAAAAGATGCGCGGTCTGGGGAGTAAGTCCAATGTGGCCCATTACGGGAATGTTATTTTTTATAAGCTTTTTTACCACATATACACAATCCTTACACCATTCTACTTTTACAGCTTGCGCGCCTGCATTAATAAACTTCCGAGCAAAATCAACACATCTATTTGGATGAGTTTGATAACTTACGTAAGGCATATCAGCAACAATTAAACTCCTATTTACGGCCTTGGCTACAGCTTTTGTGTGATTAAGCATCTCCGAAAAACTTACCTTACGTGTCTCGGTAAGCCCCAAAACTACATTAGCTAAAGAATCTCCTACCAAAACTATATCTATACCGGCTTCATCCAAAGCTTTGGCGAAAGAATAGTCATAACAGGTAAGCATGGTTATTTTGCTTTTACCTTTTGCCCTTAAAATATATTCAATAGTTATCCTCTCCATGCTTTTAGTATTTAACCGAGATTTTACAATGAGTTGTTATTGTTAACATCTAGCTTATTGATGCAAAATAAGTTGTCGGACATGTACAACGTAAGAGAATATTCCACTAGTTTTTATGGCACATGGGCTTTTTTTAAGTGCGATAAGCTATTATTTTCAAGCGTAAGCAAAGGTTACAACCAATCTTTGCGACGGCAAAGCGTATAAAATGAAGCCTTCCATAGCTCCCTGCCTGCGGGCAGGCAGGCTCGGGCTAATCCTTCGACTTTGCTCAGGATGGTTCGAGGGAATGGTGAGCTTAGTCGAACCAAAGCCCGAGGAGGTTTCAGCATGGCTAATACTCAAGCGGCGCACTATATAATCCCTGCCTGCCGGTAGGTAGGCGCGCTTGTGAATGCCGCGGTTTTTTGAGCATCTTAATACGATAATGAATCTCCCTGCGGCAAGCCGCAGGGTATCTTCATACACGGATCCGCCAGGGGCGGATCCGGCCAGTTGCCTTTGTCAACTGGGGCGAGAAATTGGGCTTTCCAATTTCTCGCGGCAAAAGACGCCATTCATCCCCGCTGCAAGCAGCGGGGAATTCTGGCGGATTTTGTTAAACAAAATCCCGACATCATCGGGAAGCGCCGTGAATGTATAAATTCATTGGTTCTGTGTTAGCAATGGAATGAGAGCTAAGTTTACGTTTTAATATAAAGCAATTTATTTATAGCTAACATATTGTTTAAGGAAGTAAACCCAAGTGTCGCCTTAGGCGAGCTTTTGCTAACGCAAAAGTTGGGTTTAATGGCACCTCGGGCTTAATTATATCCCAAATTTATGAACATGCTTGCCTTTTTTGTCCCAAGTAATAACAAATATCCTCATAGTAGAAGGACTTTTAGAAAGGAAATTTTTTATGTTGTCTAAGCCCATTACGAAAAAAGCTGTGCCTAAGCTATCAGCGCTAGTGCAATTTTTTGTTATCACGCTTACGCTCAAAATATCATTATCTACGGGATAGCCGGTACGAGGATCGATTAAATGGGAATAGCGCTTGCTATCTAATTCAAAAAACTGCGTATAATTTCCTGAAGTTGCAATTCCTTCATCAACGAGCGCTTCATTTTCTATTAAACCCTCCATCTCTTTTGGGTCTTTTATTCCCACTACCCAAAATCTACCCTTATTGGTACCAAGGCAGTATATATCACCACCGGCATTAACTATCGCGCTTTTGATGCCCTTTTCTTTCAACTTTAATATAGCCTTGTCTACCATATAACCTGTAGCTATACCGCTACAATCAATTCTTAAACCCTCTTTTTTTATTAATACCGTACCCTCCTTTTCGTTAATTTCTATATTAGCCATACCACCTAATTTTTTCAATTCCGCTATCTTTTCCTTCGAAGGCAACTCTTTAACATCTCCCTTTTTTATCAATTCTTTCCAAAAACTGTATAAAACGCCATAGCTGGAATCAAAAGCTCCGTCAGTCATCGTATTTACCTGCTGAGTGAGCTTTAATACCTCAATCAATTCTTTAGAGGCCTTAAAAGGAGTATTATAGGTATTATTTAACTTAAAGAGCTCTGATTGCGGGTCATAGAAGTTAAAAATTTTATCTAAACGTTTGAACTCTTCATGTACAATTACTGTGGCCTTTTTATTAGGAGAAGTTATTTCTAAATACGTTCCACAGATAACAAATGTTTCTTTATGTATAGGCTTACAAGAAGAAAGGAAAAAAAAACCAAGAACAAAAAATAATAAACTAAAAACCTTTCCAAGGAAAAACAACTTTTTACCCATCTCTACCTCCTTTCTTAAAGAATGAATATTATTTTCTTAACCACTTTAATAACTTATCTATAGGCATGCAATTAATAACATCTTTTTTCTCAAGCCATCCTCTACGCGCTACGCTTATCCCTAATTCCATTGCCGTTAATTGTTCAGTCTTATGGGAATCGGTTCCTAGGCAGAGTTTTACGTTCATTTTCTTTGCCTTTAACGCACTAACGTCATTTAGATCTAACCTCTGGGGATAACAATTAATCTCTAAGGCAACCTGCTGGTTCCGGCATACTTTAAGAATTTCATCTAAATCGATTTCGTATGCATCGCGCGCACCCCAAAGTCTCCCGGTAGGATGAGCAATTACATTCACATATTTATTCTTACAGGCGGAAATAATTCTCTTAGTAAGCTCACTCTTCGATTGTTTAAAGCCTCTATGTATGGCTGCTATAACCAAATCGAACTCTCTCAGCAAACTATCAGGATAATCCAACGAGCCATCGGAACTTATATCTACCTCTGTCCCACACAATAATTTTGCTTTGGCTTTCTTGTTTATCTTTCTTATTTCTTTTAACTTCTTAAAAACCTCTGCCTCTGATAAACCATTAGCAACTTTTAGACTCTGAGAATGATCACAAATCCCTACATAGTCGTAGCCCAGCACTTGCGCCTTTCTGGCTAACTCCGGCAAAGATGAAACTCCATCGCTATATTTAGAATGTACATGTAAATCGCCTTTTATATCTTTAAACTGAACAAGCTTCGGTAAAGCATTTTCTAAAGCAGCTTCTATTTCCCCTTTGTCTTCCCGCAGCTCCGGAGCTATATAAGCCATTTTAAGTAAAGAGAAAATATCTTCCTCGGTTTTACCTGCCAGCCATTTTTCTTTTTTTAGGCTAGAGGCAGAAAAAATTCCATACTCATTTATCTTATAATTATTTTTTATAGCTAATTGACGTAGTTTTATATTAAAATCCTTTGAACCGGTAAAATACATCAGTGCCGAACCGAAACTTTTCTCCCGCACAACCCGCACATCTACCTGCATATTGTTTTTATTAGATATAACGGAAGATTTCGTTTCACCATGCGCCAAGACTTCCTTAACTTGCGGTAATTGCACGAATCTATCCATAACTGCAGCTGGCTTTTGGGAAACAATAAGGATATCAATATCTTTTATGGTTTCTTTATATCTACGCAATGAACCTGCTACTTCTATTTTCGCTATTTCTTCCATTTTTTTAAGTTCTTTTACGAAACTTTCAGCGAGCGCTGCTGCATAATGCAGGGGCGTTCTTTCTCCTCCTTTTTTTAACAGCCCTATGCCTCTTAAAATATTTTCTTCTGTCTTTTCTCTAATACCTTCTAATTTCTCTAATTTTTTTTCACGGGCTGCTTCTTCCAACTCTTCTATATTATCAATCTTAAATTTTTCATAGATTTTTTTAACGGTTTTTGGGCCTAAACCCGGAATTTCCATCATTCTGAGCAGGCCTTGCGGCAACTCTTTTTTTAGTTTTTCATAATAATCTAAATTGCCCGTAGCAATGATTTCTTTAATTTTACTTGCTAAATCCGTACCTATGCCGGGGATATTCGTTAAATTATCTTCCTCTAGCGCAATCGTTAAATCCTGCCCCAGGCTTTCAATGTTTTGCGCTGCCCGTTCATAAGCTCTGATACGGAAAGGATTATCACCTTTAAGCTTTAGTATTTTGGAAATTTCCCGAAATATATTGGCTACTTCTTGATTCTTCATAGCATACACAGATGGGCACCGATAAACACCACAGATTAACACACATGAATTATCTGTAACTATCTTCGGTCTTCATCTGTGATTATCTGTGACTGTGATAGTGCGCGGTGATTTTGTTTTTCGCTCCGCCCCTTACGGTAAATTCCCCTATCACCGTAATTTCGCGGGGGCTAATTACTTTTCTTAAATCTTCTAAGATTTTATTTGTCGCATGTTCGTTATATATTCTTACGTTTCGGTAGGAATAAAGGTAATATTTAAATGATTTGAGTTCGATGAGTTTTTTCCGGGGTACATAATTTACGGTAATACGGGCAAAATCAGGTAGACCCGAGAAAGGGCAAAGGCATGTAAATTCATCAGTAGTTAACTCTACGTTTATTTTGCGTTTGGGGTATTCGTAGGGAATGGTTTGTAAAATTGATGTAACGATATCTTTGGGCAGAAAAACCTGCCTCATGGTTTTTTTAGCTTTTTTTTCTATAAGGTCTTGCTTTCTATCTTCGTAAATCATATAGATTGATTACACCGATTTCAAAGACGATTACACAGATTAACATTTATGACTTGCAATATTATACCATTATTTACTAGGCAAAATATTAAAATCTGTGTAATCTTAGTCTAATCTGTGTAATCATCATAAAGGAATATTGAAGTCGAGATGATAGCGCAAAAATTCTTGTAAAATGTAAAGAATTTCTTTTTCGCAATCGCAGGTAGGCTTAAGCCTTAAAAGAAAAGGGAAATCGTTATCTTGAATATAAAGAAGCGATGATATGGTTTCCCTGCTGATTTTTTGATAATCATCTACCCCGCGATAGCAGTTTCTACATAAAAGGCCTCCCTTGACAACACTAAAAAACGCTTCTTTGCCTATGGCGCTATGACATACTATGCAGCGGTTGAATTCCGGCTTAACACCAGAAATTGTTAAGAATTTTATTAAAAAAATGTAAAGCATCTTTCTCTCATCTTGTTCACCAAGGGCATCTAGGCAAACTTTAAGAAGATCAAAGATATGCTCATTCCTATCCAGAGGCTGCATAGTTTTGTCAATGATATTTAAAAATAGGCTAGAAACTTTAGCCTTGGCGATATTTTTACGCAAATAATCATAGTCGGACACGAGGTCGGTAAAAGAAACAAGCCAAATGTCTCTTTTCTTGGGATAAAAAATAATTTCGTTAAGGCTGGATACATCCAGATTAGAAGAAAATTCTTTCTTTGAAGTATAGAAACCTTTTAAAATACCCGTAATTTTGCCAAATTTTAAAGTGTAGAAATTAACAAGCAGGCTTGTTTCTCTGAAATTATAGCGTTTTAGAACAAAAGCGAAATCTTTGGTTACCATTTTTTATAGATGCGGATTTACGCGGATACCTATGCGGATTTACGCTGACGATTTTTCGCGTTGTTCCGCGTTTTAATCCGTCCCGCCTGCGTTTACGCTCGGCGGGATCCCGCAGAGAACTTTAGTTCGTATGCGGGACGTTTATCCGCTTCTATCAATTTATAAAAAATTTCATTCTGCTTTCTTTCCATCCTCGCCCTTTGCCTTTTAGTATAATCTTTATAGCCCAGAAGATGTAGAATACCATGGATGATGTAAAAAAGTAATTCCTGTTGCCAAGTATTGCCATATTTTTTAGCTCTTAAATTTGCCTCTTCGACCGAAATAATTATTTCGCCTAGATAATTACGCGTGAAGTCGTCTCTCAACGGAAAAGAAATCACATCTGTAGGGTTATTTTTTTTGAAAAAATCTTTGTTAAGGCGCCTTATAAATTTATTGTCACAAAGAACTATTGAAACATCGCAAGAAAGTTCGCTTGCCAACGAAGTTGGCAAGTTCACAACTTCGAACTTCCTTGCGGTAGCTACGAAACAGGAACAACCTTTCGTTGGTACAGCAAAAACATTTTTATCCATGGGGATAGACCTTCCTAATACCTTTAAAGGAAGGGTCTTATACTTTCCTATACCGCAAGAATTGATGAAAAGAAAGGCAAGTATCTTTTTTAGATGTCTACGAAGGTATTTAAGATTTATTCTCTTTATCTTTTGTCGATTTATTATTTCTATCATCTTCTTTGGGGTAGTTGATACGGGTATGAAAAAGTGCATTTAGCACGTGGGCGAATTTTTTAGTGATTTTTTCTAAATCTTTAAGTGTGAGGGTACTCTCGTCTAGCTCACCTTCCATAAATCTTTTTCTGATTACCTCCCTTATCATTTCTTCTATACGCGAAGGCGTAGGCTCTTCCAAGGTGCGTGATAGCGCCTCTATGGTATCTGCCAAAGCGACAATAGCGGTTTCTTTGCTTTGCGGCTTTGGGCCAACATAACGATAATTCTCTTCATGCTCTTTTTCTGGCTCGAGCTCTTTTGCCCGCTGATAGAAATAATAAACCAAGGTTTTTCCGTGATGCTCAATGATAAAATCTATAATTATTTTTTTGAGGCGGTATTTTTTCGCAAGATCAACTCCATCCTTTACATGATTTATAATAATAAGTTTACTCATGGAAGGCTTAAGGTCTTTATGCATATCCTTGTAACCCACGATATTCTCAACAAAATAACTTGGTTTAATCATTTTACCAATGTCATGATAATAAGCGCCGACTCTGACCAAAAGTGAGTTTGCACCAATGGCATCTGCTGCCGCCTCGCTTAAGTTCGCGACAACGAGGGAATGCTGATAAGTCCCCGGTGCCTCTAAAATTAACTTCCTTAAAAGGGGGTGGTTAAAATCAGAAAGCTCAAGCAACGATATATTAGTAACTACTCTAAAGATGTATTCAAAAATAGGTAAAATCGCTAAAACAAACAACGAACTAACACCATTTAAAAGGCAAATTTTTAGAAGAGTAACATCGGCGTAGCTAAAAAACGGGACAAATATCTGTTCATTCCTTACCCTCTCAATAATCAATGCGACAAGGAACTGAACTACCCCGCCTATTAAGCCGGCTTTAATTACTTCAAATCTACGATGCACACGGAAAGAAAAAACAGCAGACGTCAAAGCTCCCGCGAATAGGCTAGTTCCAACGGTAAGACTGCCTCCTTCAATGCTAGCGCCTAATGAAAAAAAGAAAAGAGAGAAAAGAAAAGAAAATTCCAAACTATCAAATAAAAGAGTGGCTAAGATGACAAAACCGATAGCAGGAATTCCATAGCCAGGAATCCTAAAGGTTACAGTAATAATAATAGAAGTTATTATAGAAAGCGCACCCAAAAGGTATAAATCCATAGGAGAAGAGAATACTTCAATATTTCTAAAAAATTTAGCATAGAGAAACAAACAGAAGGCAAAAATCAAAGGAGAAATATCTATGGAGTAATTAAAGAAAATAATTCCTGCGGCAAGGAAAAATATGACTGCTCCCAGAACCTGAAAAAAAATATTAAACTGCTTTTTCGTTATAGAAATCTTCATAGGCCTGAATAATTTGTTGTATCAAAGGGTGTCTTACCACGTCTTTCTTGGTCAAATAAATAAACTTTATACCCTTTATAGGTTTTAAAATCTTTATTGCCTCGATTAACCCCATGGGTTTTCCTCCGGGAAGGTCGCTTTGAGTGATATCGCCTGTAATCACGGCTTTTGAATCAAAGCCTAAGCGCGTAAGAAACATTTTTAGCTGCTCAGTGGTGCAGTTTTGCGCCTCGTCCAAGATAACAAAAGCGTCGTTAAGAGTACGGCCACGCATATATGCCAATGGCGCAACCTCGATAATTCCGGTTTCTAAATACTCCTCTATGACTTCGGCTTCCATCATATCGTAAAGCGCATCGTAAAGCGGGCGTAAATATGGCCCTAATTTCTCATACATGTCTCCGGGTAAAAACCCCAACGATTCCCCTGCTTCGCGCGCCGGACGCGTTAAAATAATCCTACGTACTTTCTTTTGCATTAAATAATTCACTGCCATAACCATTGCGAGGTAGGTTTTGCCTGTCCCGGCTGGGCCGACAGAAAAAGCAATATCATAATCTTGAATTGCTTTTACATATTCTTCTTGGCCCTCTGTCTTAGGAAAGACAAACTTTTTCTTTGCGGAAGGGACCTTTATGCCGATTAAGCCATTTTTGCTTTCATCTTCTTGGGAATTCAAATAACCCTCTAGTTCCGTATGGTTAAATACTAGCCCCGCTTCGCCTAGATTCATAATCTTGGCTATAAGGCCTGCCACCCCTGCCACATCTTCGTCGTTTCCTTTAATACGGATACCTTTAGATGTCAGGAAAATCTTTACTTTAAACTTCTTTTCAATAAATTTTAAATTTTTATCCTCTACGCCAAAAATTTCCCGCAACGTCGCAGTATTTCTAACTTCTATTATCTTTTCCATAACTAAAAATGATTACACAGATTTTAAACCTGAATACCGATTAATTAATCTATGTAATCAAACATTTAATCTGCACAATCAAATTAATCTGCGGCCGGTATCTTGATGGTTTTGCCGGGATACACTTTGTCAGGACTCTTTAAAACGTCCTTATTTTCTTCGTAAAGCATTTTCCATTTTTTTGTTGTTCCGTAAAATTTTTGCGAAATTTTCTGAAGCGTATCGCCCTTTTGAACGGTATAAGAAGTATACTTTTTTTCTCCAAAAGCAACATCTAAGGCAGGAGTCTCTTCTCCCTCAATAATATCATTTTCTGTTTCTTTGGGAGTTTCGGTAATCACAGCAGGAGTTACCTCTTTTGGTTGTAACTCTTTAGGGTGGTGCGAACCGAGTTCTACCTCTAACACTGAAATCGTACGGGTTTCTTTTACTTTATGTTCTTTTTCTGCCTGCGTAGGCTCTCCAAGCAAATAACCCTGATTACCTTTTATCTCCCTGTCAACTCTTGGTTTCTGTGTCACATACGTTCTTGTCAAACATCCACCTAAAAAAATAATACCTACCATTAGCCACACGTATCTCATAACCCCCTCCTTTTGAACACAAATTCTCACGGATTACACACGTCCCGCCCCTTAATTTTTTGTTTAGCGGGATCCCGCTAGGGCGGGAAATACACACTAATCATTCGTGCTAATTTGCGTGTAATTTGTGCTTATTAGTGTCTATGATTATTCTTTTTTCTCTTCCTCTACCAACTTTATATATACTTCCTTCAATTGTTTATCCTCGACGAATGACGGTGCCTCCGATAAAGGGCAAACTCCTTTTTGTGTTTTAGGAAATGCTATAACATCCCTTATGCTTTCAGAATTTGTTACAATCGCATAAAGCCGGTCTAGACCAAAAGCAATTCCGCCATGAACTGGCGCACCGTATTTAAAAGCTCGCAGTAGAAAACCAAACTTCTTTTGGGTGTCCTCGGAAGATATCCCTAGTATTGAAAAAATTTTTTCCTGTAGATGCGGTGAATGAATTCTTATGGAGCCTCCGGCAATTTCTTGACCATTAAGAATTAAATCATAAGCGCGCGCGCGGACAGCCGCTAAATCCTTATCAAGAAACGCAATATCTTCCTGCTTTGGGGAAGTAAAGGGGTGATGGCATGCCTGCCAGCGTTTTTCCTCTTCGTTATATTCAAAAAGAGGAAAATCCATTACCCAACAAAATCTATATTCGCCGTCACCGCCAAAATCAGGCTTATCAGAAGCGTATCTTTGCATTGCCTCTTTATAGGAAATTCTTAAAAAGGGTATTTTTATTTCTATGCCAAGCGCCTCTTTAAAAGAATACGCTACAAATCGTTCCACCAAAGAAATAATATCTTCTTCGTCAACAAAAGACATTTCTATATCAAGCTGGGTGAATTCCGGTTGCCTATCTTTTCTTAAATCCTCATCACGAAAGCATCTTACTATCTGATAATACTTATCAAGCCCTGCTACCATCAAAATCTGTTTAAATAACTGCGGGGACTGAGGAAGGGCATAAAACTTATTCGGGTTAAGCCGCGAAGGAACCAAAAAATCCCTAGCCCCTTCAGGGGTTGATTTGGTAAGAAAGGGAGTTTCTACTTCCAGAAAACCTTCAGCATTTAAAAACCCTCTAATTACCTGATTAAACCTGTGGCGCAAAACTATCTTTTCCAAAGACTTTTTTCTCCTTAGGTCAAGATAGCGATGAAGTAATTTAGTTTCCTCCCCTATATCTATACTATCGTCAACGGCGAACGGTAAATCTAAAGAAGAATTTATAATTTCAAGTTCGCCAGCTAAAACCTCTATAAAGCCTGTAGCAAGTTTTGGATTTTCGGTATTTTTTGGCCGAGGGTTTACTATGCCCTTGACCTTTATTACGTCTTCACTGCGCAGCGCCTTTGCTTTTTCGTAAGTAGCTATATCCGGCTTAGGCAAAAATACCACCTGAGTAAGGCCATATCTATCCCTAATATCAATAAAAATAATTTTTCCGTGATCGCGGCGAGCTGCTACCCAACCGCATAAAGTAACTTCTTTATTAATATCTTTTTGAGTTAATTCGCCGCAAGTATGTGTTCTTAGCATATTATTAAATAAACTGAGCGATAGCTGAGATATAATCGTTATACGTTGAACGGTTGCGCTACTTCCCGCATGCACTTCGTTCTGCGGGATCCCGCCGAGAGCGAAGCTCGCAGGCGGGACGTTTCGTCTATCGTTTTACGTATTACGTTACGCACAACCGTGACGAGCGGCGTAACCGTTAACCGCTTTACGCAATCTCATTCTGGTTTCCTAGCATATATTCTTTAAGGTAGCGACCAGGTTATCTATTTTTATCTTTTCCTGAGTAGATTTTGTCATATCTTTCAAAACTACCATGCCCTCTTTTAACTCCTCATCGCCCACTATCACCACAAACCGAGTGCCTAACTTTTCCGCATAACGTAGCTGCCCCTTTAGGGACTTACCGCAGTAATCAGTATCGCAGGATATTTTCTCTTCCCTTAAAACTTTCAAAATATTAAACGCATCGTAAGATAAAGATTTGTTCGTGGTAGCAACAAAAACTTTTATTTTTTCCTCGTCGCCGGTTGCCTTAAGAAGAAGTAAAATTCTCTCTATGCCCAAGGCAAATCCTATGGCAGCAATATCCGGCCCACCTAAATCTTTTACTAAATTATTATATCTGCCGCCTGCGCCTATGGCATCCTGAGAACCAAGGCCTTTGGAGGTAATTTCAAAAACTGTATTAGTATAATAATCAAGCCCTCTCACTAAATGGGGCGCGTAGGTATATTGAATCTTTAAAATATCAAGCAAGCCAAGCAAATCATTAAAGTTTTTCTTACAGTCATCGCACAAATTGCCTTGTCCTAATTTTAGCATAGCGATAACGCTTTTACATTTTTGCTCTTTACAGTCAACGACCCTTAAAGGATTTTTATCTAAACGCCTTTGACAATCTTGGCAAAGTTCATTTCTTTTTGCATCCAAACCTTGTTTAAGCGCTCTTGAAAAATTTTCTTTATCGCGAACACAGCCCAGACTATTTATCTTTAATTCTTTATCTGTTATTCCTATGCTTTCTAAAATATTTATAGATAAATTTATGATCTCTGCATCCAGATGAAAATCATCTGAGCCAATTGACTCTGCGCCAATATGATTAAATTGACGAAATCTGCCCTTTTGCGGCCTCTCGCCCCTAAACATCGGGCCAACATAAGAAAACTTATGAAAATCACTTTGCTTATAAAGTGAATTTTCCACATAATACCTAATAACTTGCGCCGTTCCTTCCGGACGTAGCACTATATTCGTATCGGAATCGCTGCGATTGGTGATTCTAAAAATTTGTTTTTCTACTATATCCGTAATTTCCCCCACCCCCCTGATGAACACGCCTTCTTCCTCTAAGACAGGAAGAATGATTTCTTTATAGCCAAAGAGCTCAAAAAGCAATCTTGCTTTTTGGCTAATTTTATTAAATAGACGGGTTGATGCGGGGTCAAAATCGACAGTTCCCCGTATGCCGGCGTAAGTCTTTATCATATATTTATGTTAGGAGGGCTATTTGATGAATTGCTTCATCTCAAGGCCAGGCTTAAAGACTACGGCATGCCTTTCCGGGACAGGGACAACTTCTCCGGTTTTGGGGTTACGGCCTATACGTTTTTTGCGTTTTTTAACCATAAAAACCCCAAAATTCCTCAATTCTATGCGTTGTCCGCTCTTTAAGGCTTCGAATATGACATCAAGGGTTTTCTGCACCACATCCTTCACTATAACCTGCTTTACCCCTATATCTTGACTAATTTTAAGCACAATATCACGTTTACGCATATTTTTAGTTTATCATCCATTTTAAGGGTGTCAAGGGACAACTTTGTGAAAAGAGTAGTAAGTAGAGGGCGATTGATTTCTATGAATTTCGCGTAAACAAACCTGCCTACACGGTAGGCAGGTTTCCATAAATTTCGGAATTAATTGTCCGCCGAAGGCGGATCCGCCTCTGGCGGAAAATTAATAGAAATTGATAGAAATTTATTGTTTCAAAGGGTTAAAGACAGGTTATCCTCGCCTATCAATAAGCCTATCTTGTTTAGAATATCTTCATTTAGGCTAAGACAGAAATCATTAGTGGTTTTTATCTTGACTCCTTGCATTCTAGAATTTTTAAGCGTAAAAACAACGGGGATTTTTCCGCGGTTATTGATAAAAATATTCTTTAGCTCACTCAGAGGAAATTTATCTTTTTCTATAGAGATATGTACTCCTTTAATATTATCCCAAATATGTTCTATGGGAATAATTTTCTCTGCCAGTATCTTTGGCACTTTTTCTTTAGATTCTAACTTACCTTTTATCAATAAAATTGCTTTCTCTTTAATATGGATAGCGGCTTCTTCAAATAAACGCGGAAAGACAAAAACTTCTACGCTCGATGTTTCGTCTTCTACTTTTAAAATCGCCATGCGTTCATTTTTTCTACGTGTAGTAATTATTCTTACCTTATCTACCACACCGCAAATAATCACTCCTCCGTACCCTTCCTCTTCATAGAAAGAAATAATCTCTTTACGGGAAAGATACTTTACGATATTGGCATAAAAATATAACGGGTGGCTGGTTACATACATGCCTAAAAGAGTTTTTTCAAAACTTAATATTTGTAGTAGCGGCCACTCCTCAACATCGGGTATCTCTTCTTCTCTCTTGGCAACTGTGAATAAAACAAGCTGGGAAGGATCTTCTTTCTTTGTCCCTTTATTCAAAATCCTGTCTAGAAGCGACATCATCTGCGCCCGTTTTAAACCAAAACTATCCATTGCCCCTGATTTTATAAGGCTTTCGAGAACCTTTTTATTTACGACTCTTGAATCTATTCTATCGCAGAATTCAAAAAAACTCTCAAACTTCTTTTGCTTTCTGATTTCAATAATATTATCTAACGCCGCTGTGCCTACATTTTTAATTGCGAGTAAACCAAACCTTATATTTTTATCTTCAGTTACCGTAAAATTGGCAAAACTTGTATTTATATCAGGAGGAAGAACCTTTATCCCCATATGGTTTGCCTCATTGACATATTCTACAATTTTATCGGTGGTGGTGCGTTCACTTGTAAGCATGGCTGCCATAAACTCTACGGGAAAGTTTGCCTTCAGATATGCGGTACGATAAGAAATCAAGGCATAGGCGGTGCTATGTGATTTGTTAAATCCGTAACCCGAAAAATAATCTATCAAATCAAAAATCTGTGTTGCTATGCGGTTTGATATATTATTCTTTTTACACCCCTCTACGAATAAGTTTCTTTGCTCCTCCATTATTTCAGGAACTTTTTTACCTATAGCTTTGCGCAGCAAATCAGCCCTTGCCATATCAAAACCAGCCAGTTGCGAGGCAACCTGCATAGTCTGTTCTTGATATAAAATTATTCCGTAAGTTTCTTTAAGTATAGGCTCTAATTTCGCGTGTATGTAGGAAACGGCTCGTTTACCTTGTTTTCTTTCAATAAAATCATCCACCATTCCACTACCTAAAGGCCCAGGACGATAAAGCGCAAGCACTGCTATTAAATCTTCAAATTTTGTCGGAATGAGCTTTCGTAATATATCTCTCATGCCTCTACTTTCCAACTGAAACACCCCAATGGTATTAGCTTGAGCCAACAAAGAAAATGTATTTTTGTCATCAAGCGGCATATTGGCAATATCTATATCTTTGCCTTGAGTTCTTTTGGCAATTTTTACTGCCGCATCTATAACAGTGAGTGTCTTTAAGCCTAAAAAATCCATTTTCAATAAACCGGTTTTTTCTAAAGACTCCATATCGAAACCGGTAACGATTTCCTCTTGCGCGCCTCTTATCAAAGGAATCCTTTCCATAAGAGGCTTATCCGAAATAACTACACCGGCGGCATGGGTTGAGGCGTGACGCGAAAGGCCCTCTAATTGCATAGCTACATCAATCAATCGTTTTATGCCGTTATCGGAATCGTAAACTTGAGTTAATTCTGGGCTTGTTGAAAGAGCTTCTTTTAACGTAACCTGATGGCCGACTATAACCGGAATCATCTTGGCGATCTTATCAACATCGGTGTAGCTAAAATTCATAGCTCGTCCCACATCCCTAACTACAGCCCTTGCCAGCATAGTTCCAAAAGTAATGATCTGAGCAACGTTTGCCTCTCCATATTTCTGGGCTACGTATTTAAGCACTTCTGTGCGCTTCTCATAACAAAAATCCATATCGATATCAGGCATGGAAATACGGGCAGGATTTAAAAATCGCTCAAAGAGAAGATCGTAACGAAGGGGGTCTATATCGGTAATGCCCAAGATATAACTTACAATGCTGCCTGCGGCGCTTCCTCTACCCGGACCTACCGGAATATGGTTTTCTTTTGCGAACTTAATTAAATCCCAAATAATAAGAAAATAGCTGGAGAATCCGGTATTTTTTATAACACCTAATTCATACTCTAACCTTTTTTTTACTTCCTCGCTTGCGCTGGGGTATTTTTTATCGAAGCTTTCAAACACAGTTTTTCTTAAATAACCAACCTCAGTTTCATCTTGCGGCAAAGGGAAACGCGGCAGTAGTATTTTAGAAAAGTCTAACGAAAGATTACATTTTTGTGTAATCTCTAAAGTATTTTTTATAGCTTCGGGAACGTCTTTAAAGATCCCCTTCATTTCTTCGGGGCTTCTAAAATAGAATGTATCGCTATTAAATTTAAAATGGTCAGGGTCTGAAATCGTGGTCTGAGTTTGTATGCATAACAGGACCTCGTGCGCAAAAGACTCGTTCTGCTCCAAATAATGAATATCGTTTGTTGCCACAGGGGCGATATCCAAGTCTTTAGATATCTTTAATAAATTAGTATTAACTTTTTTTTGCTCTGCTAATCCGTTTTCCATAAGTTCCAAATAAAAATTACCTTTACCAAAAATCTGCTGATAATCGTCGGCGATTTTGTATGCATCTTTTACATTATCAGAAATTATACAGGAAGCGATTTCTCCCTTTAAACAGGCGCTTAAACCTAGAAGGCCTTTACTATGGACGCAGAGAAGTTCCTTGTCTATGCGCGGCTTATAATAAAAACCTTCCAAATTGCCTAGGCTTACCAACTTTATTAAATTTCTATATCCTTCTTCGTCTTTAGCTAGCAGGATAAGGTGGAAATTACTATCTATCCCGCTTTTATAATCTTTTTTAAAGCGCGATTCCGGCGCAACATAAACCTCGCAACCGATAATGGGCTTTATCCCTCTATTCATGCACTGGGTATAAAATTTTATTGCTCCGAAGAGATTGCCATGGTCAGTGATGGCGAGGGCGGGTAATTTAAGTTTAGCAGCTTTATCTATAAGCCGCTCTAAGAGGCAAGCACCATCAAGAAGGCTATATTGGGTATGAACGTGAAGATGGACAAAATCACTGTGCACCATTTTTACTAAACGCTAATTACCGCTAATTTTTTAACGCTAATGGCCGCTAATTAGCGAAAATTAGCGTCTGCCGATTAGCGTAAATTAGCGTTACTCCCACTCAATCGTAGCAGGAGGTTTAGAACTTATGTCAAAAACTACTCGGTTTATTCCCCGTACTTTATTTATAATTGCATTAGAAATTTCACCTAAAATTTCAGGAGAAATTTTTGCCCAATCAGCAGTCATGCCATCAAAACTTTTAACTGCC
The DNA here is from genome assembly GCA_030692055.1 of Candidatus Omnitrophota bacterium. The sequence continues at coordinate 93,743 of JAUYCY010000159.1, forward strand.
CTGATTGCAACAGCATATTCGTAAGTGCGCTTATCGCCCATGACACCGACGGTTTTTAACGGTAGCAACACGCAAAACGCTTGCCATAGGTCTTTATAAAGATTGTGCTCTCTGATTATCTTTTCTAAAATTATGTCGGCCTCTCTTAGAATTGTTAGCCTATGTTTATTTATTTCGCCGACTATCCTCACTGCCAGCCCAGGCCCAGGGAAAGGATGACGGATAACAATAACCTCTGGGAGTTTCAAAATTTTAGCAATCTCTCTCACTTCGTCTTTGAAAAGTTGCCGAAAAGGCTCAATTAATTTTAACCTCATATTTAAAGGTAACCCTGCAACATTATGATGCGATTTTATTCGGCAAGTCGGCCCGCCAAAGAATGAAGTAGATTCTATCACGTCAGGATAAAGCGTTCCCTGTACAAGAAATTCTACATTTTTTATCTTATGCGCCTGGCTATCAAACACCCGTATAAATTCATGGCCGATGATTTTACGCTTATCTTCCGGATCAATAATATTTTTAAGTTTTGTTAAAAATGAGTTTGATGCATCAACGTAATATAAATCAATTTTAAAATGCCCGCGAAAAATCTTTATAACCTCCTGTGCCTCATTTTTTCGTAACAACCCGTTATTAACAAAAATACATTTAAGTTTGCTGCCTATAGCCCTGTGAAGTAAAACCGCCGCGGCAGAAGAATCCACTCCTCCGCTTAATCCGCAAATAACTTTTTTACTGCCAACTTTTCTTCTTATCTCAATTATTTGACTTTCTATAAAATCTTCCAGTTGCCAATTAGCAAAACATCCGCATATTCTGAAAAGAAAATTGGAAATTATCTGCGTGCCATATTCAGTATGCACCACTTCCGGATGAAACTGTACTCCAAATATCTTTTTTCCTGTATTTGCTATAGCAGCAGACTCAGTATGAGAGGTATGCGCTAATCTTTTAAACCCTGGCGGTAACTTTGTTACATAATCAGTGTGGCTCATCCAAGAAACAATTTTTGCAGGCAATGAAAAAAATAAATCCTGGTGGCTATCAATATACATTTCCGCGCGGCCGTATTCCCGCTTTTTGGCTTCCCGAACCTTACCCCCCAGTGTTTTTACCAAGATTTGCATTCCGTAACAAATACCTAAGATAGGAGTATTTAACTTTAAAATTTCTCTTTTAAGCGAAGGTGCTTCTTTTTCGTAGACGCTATGCGGTCCTCCGGAAAGAATTATTCCTTTGGGCTTAATATTTTTGATTTCCTCTATGTCAATATTACAAGGTTCAATAACGCTAAAAACTTTAAGCTCTCGGACTCTACGCGCAATAAGCTGAGTATACTGCGACCCAAAATCAAGAATTAGGATTGTATCCCTATTCATAATTATTTATGCATAGCGCATGGCGCATAGCGCTTATCTTTTTACGCTTTGCGCTTAGCGCTATGCGCTTTGCGTTATTTCCCCATTCCCACTCTCTGCGACGCTTGAAATAATTTTCCTTCAGTCTGGATGGACGGTGCGATAATGATTTCTACAAAATGCATCTCTTTTATATTCTTTGCGCCTAAAGAACCCAAAGAAGTTGACAGCGCACCCATCAGGTTTTGGGAGCCGTCGTCAACCGCTGCCGGGCCAAAGAGAATTTGCTCTAAGCTTCCGGAGACTCCCACCGCTATCCTGGTTCCCCTTGGTAAATTGCTATGCGAGGTTGCCATGCCCCAATGAAAACCCTTACCAGGAGCCTCCTTGGCTCTAGCAAAAGTAGAACCAATCATCACCGCATCAGCGCCGCAAGCAAATGCCTTACACATATCTCCGCCTCGACGCATCCCGCCATCAGTAATCACCGGTATGTATTTTCCTTTCTTTTGATAATAAAAATCCCTTGCGGCCGCACAATCAATAGTTGCAGTTACCTGCGGAACTCCAATCCCTAAAACCCCCCTGGTAGTACAGGCTGCGCCCGGGCCTACGCCGACCAAGACTGCGGAGCAACCGGTTTCAAGAAGCTCTAAGGTAACCTCGTAGGTAACGCAATTACCAATGATAACAGGAATCTTTCTTTCTTTGCAAAACTTATGTAAATCCAATGGTTTATAACGACTAGAAATATGCACGGTAGTCAACACCGTTGATTGCACTACGAAACAATCAGCGCCAGAGTCTTCCGCGATCGCAGCGAATTTATTTGCGTTTTGCGGAATACAGCTTACAGCAACATAGCCGCCTTTTGCTTTTATTTCGCTTACTCGCTTTGCAATAAGTTTTTCTTTAATAGGGGTGGTATAAACCTTCTGGATAAGATTAGTGGCCTTCTCTGGGCTTGCTTTAGCAATATCTTCTAAGACTTCGTTTGGTTTTTCATAGCGTGTCTGCACGCCATCTAAATTTAGAACTGCCATACCTCCCAGCCGAGACATTTCTATAGCAAATTTTACATCTACCACGCCATCCATTGCCGCAGCCAGTATGGGCACAGAGAATCTTTTACCTGAGAATTCCCACTCTGTATTGGTTTCTTCAGGATTAACAGAAACTCTTCC
>JAUYCY010000168.1 GCA_030692055.1 Candidatus Omnitrophota bacterium
CAGGTGGGGCCTTACAGGTAGCTTGGGCAAGCCTGTCTGTAAATCGCAATTGGCAAGGTTACTAAGGAATTCAATTTATTACGGAGTTTTTAAATTTAACGGTGAAATGTATGAAGGCAGCCACCCGCCGCTTATCTCTAAGAAACTTTTTGATAGCGTGCAGGGTATTTTAGACAACCGCCACCGCAATCATAAACCCACAGAAACAAAATACGCTTTTACCGGTTTATTAAAGTGTGAATATTGCGGTTGCTGTATTACCGCAGAGAAACAAAAAGGACATATTTATTATCATTGCACCAAAAAGAAATCACCCTGCCCCAGCAAAAAGTTTCTTAGAGAAGAGGCTTTGCTTTCCCAAGTCAACGAAGCTATCAAGAAAGTTTATATAGCTGATTCAACAAAAGACAAAATGATTAATCGCTTTGACGAGCTCTTCCAGGAGGAAAGCAAAGCCTCCTTTTCTCTATCTCAGGAAGTTAAGAACCGAATCAGCGAATTTGATACAAAGGTTGAGCGCCTTGTTGACATCTTCATTGACCGCCAAATTACTCAGGAAGAATACGCTAAGAGGAAAGCGAAATTACTCAACGATAAGAAAGATTTAGAGGGTAAGCTCAAGGAGATAGAGAAAAGCGGCGGCGGGTGGCTCGAACCGGCAAAACAATTCGTAACTACTTGTAATAGAGCAAGTTCTGTCGCTTGGCAGGAAATTTTAAGCCCCAAAAAAGATTTTTTGAAAATTTGCGGTTCGAACCTCGTCTTAAAAGACACAAGCCTTTGTGTTACATATAAAAAGCCCTACGATTTAGTTGCAAAATCGCAAGGTCGTCTCAACTGGCGGAGGGGGTGAGATTCGAACTCACGGTGGACACGAGGCCCACAGCAGTTTTCAAGACTGCCCGTTTCAACCGCTCACGCACCCCTCCTCATCAAGCAAAATTAAGCGTTCACCACACCTGTTATCATTTTATTTTATCCTAAGCAATGGTTGGATGTACGTTTTTATTGTGTTTAAATCCTAGCGAATAGCCACTTTGCCACGCCTAAAATTATCAATAGTTTCTCTACCACAGGTGTATGCCTCTGTTATGACCTATCAGATACCTTTGGGGGCCACATTAAGGCTTTGGATAAAGATAACTTAACCAATCAATTGCTTCTTCTTTTTATGACTTCCTCTATTTTTGTTTTTAACGTTGGGGCATCTATGGGCTTAAGAAGATAGAGCTCATCATATAATTGCGCTGCTTGCATGTATGATTCTTGGTCGCCTTTTGCTGTAAGCATGATTACAGGAATCGATATAGTATCAATATCTTTCTTTAACCTCTTTAAAACTTCAAAACCATTCATTTTAGGCATCATAACATCTAAGATAATCACGTCTGGCTTATCTTTTTTAGCTATACTAAGGCCTCTTTTCCCATTTGTAGCTATCGCCACCAAAAAAGAGCCTGTAATTTCAAGATTACGTTTAACCATTTTACAAAAATATTCTTCGTCATCAATGATCAATATTTTCTTTTGAAGCATAACGCACCTCCTTGCTCCTGAACGGTTTTAAAAGAATAATTGCTTTTGCTCCTTCTCCATATTTACTTTCAATATCTATCAAACCTCTGTGCATATCAATTATATTACGGCTCACATATAAACCTATACCCGAGCCTCCTTTCAATCCTTTTGTGGTTACGAAAGGGTTGAATAGTTTTTCCAAAATTTCTTTGGGAATCCCCGTACCGCTATCTTCAATTTTAACCATTATCACTTTTTCTCTGGGGCTGAGATATCCCCAATTTTTTTTAATGATATCGTGCGTTAATTCCTCTATCAACTTTTCTTGGCTGCGTATAATAATTTTCCCTCCTTTGGGCATTGCCTGAATTGCATTCATTAATAAATTAACAAATACTTGTTCAATTCTATTTTTATCCACCAAAACCTTAGATATACTATTGTCGGCTTCAAATATTATATCAATATTTTCAAACTTAATATTAGTTTTTACCAAATCTAAAGCGCTTTTTAAAATAGAATTAATATCTTCTGGCTGTAAGTCTAAGCTTTTTGCCCTAGAAAAATCAAGTAACGCATTTACAATTTTATTTGCTCTCTGCACGCTATTTTTTATAATATTTAAGGTATCAATAATATCGTTCTCTCTAGAATGCATTTTCGCTTCCAGATAGTTAACACCCTGAATTATTATTCCTAAGGGGTTCTTGACTTCATGGGCTACGCCGCTTGCCAATAAACCTATGGCATTTAATTTTTCGGCTTGGATAAGCTGATCCCGAGTCTCCTTTAGGCGAGCATAGGCTGCTTGTAATTCTTCTTCTTCTTTTTTGCGTTTAGTAATATCTTTAGTTATGCACGCTATCCAAAGCATGCCCCCGTCGTTATCATTCATTATCGAACTGCTAAAGAGCACAGGTATTTCTTGGCCGTTTTTTGCCTGGTAATATGTATCAACATTAAGTATTGTTCCTGAGCCAATTATTTTTTCGACGTTTTCTCTTCTGAGGATAGAAATCTTTGATTCTGAAAAGATAATTTCTACGCTTTTTCCGATAAGCTCTTCCTCTTTATAGCCTAAAAGATAGAGAGTTGCTTCATTAACTATCCTTATCGCCTTCTTTGCATCAAGTATTATTAAAGGGTCAACTATAAATTTAACAATTGTATCTTTTATATCGTTTATATCTAACATAAATTAAACTAATTTATCGTTTAATGTTCTAATTTTTTCCTTTTACTTTTAAAAAAATCTTTTAAGATATTTGCGCATTCTGCCATTAAAATCCCTCTTTTTACTTTTATTTTATGGTTGAGCCTAAATGCATTGATATCCATTCGAGAGCCGAAGGCGCCGGTTTTTGGGTCAGAAGCACCAAAAACGACCCTGCCTATACGAGAAAGAATAAGTGCCCCCGCACACATAGAGCATGGTTCTATTGTAACATACAAGGTACAGTTGTGAAGCCATTTTGATTTTAAAAAATCTGCGGCTTGCGTAATGGCTATCATTTCCGCATGAGCTGTAGGGTCATTTAAGCGCTCTACCTGATTGTGGGCTTTAGCGATAATTTTACCTTTGTAAACTATCACCGCGCCTACAGGAATTTCCTCCTCTTCAAACGCACATTGCGCTTCTTGCAAGGCTTTACGCATATATAACTGCTGATGATTTTTTGAAGTGAACATGAAGGTTAGGGAAACTCTTGTAAGGGTTTTTACGGTAAGTTATTTAATCTTGCTGATAACTTTTAAAAATATCTTTGCTATCTTGGGGTCAAAATGCGTGCCTGTTTCCTTTTTTATAATTTCCACTGCTTTTTTCTTGCTATAAGCGCGCCTGTACGGCCGGTCTGAAACAAGCGCCTGATACACATCGGCAAGGGCGACTATCCTTGCACTAAGAGGAATCTCTTCGCCTTTTAACCCTAAAGGATAACCTTGGCCGTCATAACGCTCATGATGGTATAAAATAGCCGGTATTGCTCCTCTAAGCGCATGTATGTCTCTTAAAATTTCTGCAGCGGTCCAGGGATGAGTTTTTATTATTTCTCTCTCTTTAACAGTCAAAGGCCCTTTTTTAGAAAGGATACTTTCGTCTATGCCGACTTTTCCTAAATCATGTAAAACCGCAGCGTGTTTTACGTTCTCTATCTCGGAATGAGGCAATCTTAATTCCTGGGCGATTTTCTCCGCGACTAAAGCAGTATACTCTACGTGCCTTCCCGTGTAGGAATCTTTTGCCTCTATAGCGCGGGCAAAACCATAAATCATCTCCAAGAGATCGCGTGTCAACAAAGCATTTAGTTTCTCTATTTTTGTTTTAAACCCGTGTATCTCGGTTTTGTCTTTTTGACCATCGTAATAGCGCTGATGCGGCCCAGAAAAAAGGACGATGTTATTTCCTCCTTTGCTTTTAGCAAGGCTTAAACAACTGTGTAAGGCGCTCACGATATCTTTAGTATTATAAATATTGTCTGTCGGGAACGAAACCACCCCCATGCTTACTTTAATATTTAAGCTAAATTTTTTATATTTGAATTTACGAGTAGATATCGTATCTTTCATTCTTCTTGCTACCTGAGAGGAATTTTCTTTTGACGAGTGAGGAAGAATAATAAAAAATTCGTCCTCCATCCAACGGCAAAGCGTATCTTCCTTGCGTATTGCTTCTTTTAAAATACCTACCATTTCTTTAATTACCACGTCACCAACATTGACGCCATAGACTTCATTTATTTGACGAAAATAATCTATGTCAATAACTATGAAGGAAATATTATGTAAATGTCTTCTAGCACGGCTTAATTCTTGTTGCGCCCGGTGGTAGAAATAACGCCAATTGTGGCACCCTGTCAATGGATCGATTAAAATAACCTTTTCTATCCTTTTATCCCTCTCGACCAACTGACCTTCTAAATCACTGATCTTTTTCTTAAACACTAACAACTTCTCTGCGCATCTTAACCTAAAACGAACCCTTTCTTTGGTGTCTTCGCTGGTAAAATAATCGAAGAAACCGTACTTTTTTAATATTTTTACGTTTTTTTTGTCATCCTTGGGGAAATGGATAAAACATATTTTGTCAAAAAGCTGTGAGAGGTTAAGCTTTCTTTTTTTCAGAAATTCAGAGTCAAAAACAACGAATGGGTAATTCTTTTTATAGATTTCTTTTATACTAGAAGTTTTGCGGAAAGGAAGGGGTAAGGAAACTTTGTGTCTTAAGGATTTCTCTATGCAGTAAATAATTTTTTCCATAGTGATAGAATTCTATCATAATAAAAATATTTTACAAGCCAAAGGCCAAAAATCTTTGCGCTTTCACAGTGCTTTTAAATAGATAAATCTGGCGAAACCTTTACCTTATTTTAAGAATATCAAAGATGGAACCCCACGGCTTTACAGCCGTGGTACCTGAAAAACCCGCCGCCGCTTCGCGTCGGCGAGGTCCGCCTCCAACATGTTGTGGTGACATCTCGCCGTAGTGCACTTTTCTGCATTCATCCACGGGTTTACACCCGTGGTTTTCTGCACGAAGACGGATAAACCAGCGGACTCAATGCCCTATTATGACTACGTTATATAAACTGCTATTTTAATTCATCAACAAAAACAGAACTGCCTTTTACCCAGCGCTGACTAATACTATCCTTAACCTCAACCTCGCCTGTCCATGTGTCAAACCTGACAGATAAATATTTTCCTCTTTGTGCAGAATCCATTGATACTTTTCCCATCCTATATCGACCATTAATGCCATTTAAGAATGTGCCTGTCGCAAAAACCAAAATTGCTATGACTACAAGCCATTTCTGCAAAACATTCATTTTATTCTTCCTCCTTTAGTGTGCAAGGCTTTTATCGAAAGGCTTGGCTGAGATAACATCTCTTTCAGCCTTCTGCAACCAGTTGTTGATTTATAGAATTTCTCTTTCTGCCGAGCCACGCTTAATGTTTCAAATGACTCAGTATGTACTATTTCATACGGACGATATGAACGTGAAGATTTAACTCTACCGGCACTCTATCGGCATTATGTTCCGCTAAACGTTTCTCAACATCATCCGCAACGCCGGTATACGTCCTCGTCTTTTCTTCATTCAGAAGAATGTAAACGTAATACATTGTTAACCTTGATGGCGGATCTCGCCAAAATTTGCATAGCACATTTTGGCGGAGAGGCAGGGATTTGTATGCACTCTTCGCCGAAGGCGAAGCTGGCCCGAAGGGCTCATGAGTGCATCCAAATAATGTATTAGGCTTTGCAATGCGATGAGCTTACTGTGCTCCACCACTCTTACAAAGAACCACAAACAATACGGAGAGGCAGGGATTTGAACCCTGGGACCCTTACGGGTCACACGCTTTCCAAGCGTGCGCACTAAACCGGACTATGCGACCTCTCCAGAATACATCAAAGGAAATTATTAATAAGCTTATTTAACTCCTCTTCTATCGAGAACTTTCTCTATTATGGTTTTTAACTCGGTATCTTCTATTGGTTTAACAATATACTCCTCATCGTATAACCGTGCAGCCCGAAACTTAGCCTCGCTATCCTCTTTTGCGGTAAGCATAACTACCGAAATACCAATAGTATCACCGCTTTTCTTAAGCTCTTCTAGCACCTTAAAACCGTCCATGCCGGGCATAAGTATATCCAAAAGAATTAAATGCGGCTTCATCGCCTTTGCCATTTTAATGCCTGCTTTACCATCTGTGGCAATAGATACCTCAAAATCGCCAAGTAACTCTAAGTTTTTCTTAACCAACAAACAAAAATTTTTTTCATCATCAATGATTAAAATATTCTTTTTAGCCATCCTATTCACTCCTCCTTTTTTAAGGTAACGATTACTTTGGTTCCTTTACCTGCCTGGCTTTCTATATCTATCAAACCCCTATGCATATCAATTATACTTCGACTTACAGATAATCCTAAACCACATCCTCCGGCTGGGCCTTTTGTAGTAAAGAAAGGGTCAAAAATTTTGCTTAAATTCTCTTCGGGAATGCCGACTCCGGTATCTTCGGTTTCGACTATTATGGCTTCTTCTCCAATACTAAAGCGATCATCCACCCTTCTACCTATGCCTACCCCTACCTCTGTAAATTGTTTTTTATAAATACGGATAAAAATCTTACCCCCTTGCGGCATGGCTTGAATTGAGTTTAAGAATATATTAACAAATACTTGCTCTATCTTATTTTTGTCAACCAAGACTTTGGGTATATTCATTTTTATTTCCTTGATAATTTCTATGTTCTCTAATCTAAACCTGTGCCTTGCCAGCTCTAAAGACTTCTCCACAATGGTATTTATGTCTTCTAACTGTAAGTTTAAAAGCGTGGATCTAGAAAAATCAAGAAGTAACCTTACAATCTCATCGGCTTTTTTTATGTTTTCTTTAAGAAGCGACAAAGTCTCTAAGGTATCTTTGGCTTGATAAGGCGCTATCTTCTCCAGATAATTAATTGCCTGAAGTGCCACCGATAAAGGATTTCTTACTTCGTGGGCTACGCCGCTGGCCAGCCTGCCTATTGCGTTCAATTTTTCTGCTTGGATAAGCTGGGATTGTGTTTCTCGAAGTTTATTGTAAGCTAACCGTAAGGCTTCTTCTGCTTGTTTTAAATCGGCGATATATTTTTTTCTCTGTAAACACACTTTAACTCGAGAGACGATCTCTTCTCGTTCGGCCGGCATGCTGATAAAATCTTCGGCGCCCACCTCAAGAACTTTCTTAAACATTTCCCCGGATTTCTCTACTGCGCTAAATATAAGCATGACCATATCTTTCGTCACCTCGTCAGACTTTAACTCTCTTGCCAATTCAAACCCGCTCATCTGCGGCATTCGCACATCCATCATAATAAGGCTAGGGTTTTGTTCCTGAGCAATTTTTAAAACCTTTCTTGCTTCAGACTCTTTAATCACCTCATATCCCGCTAATTCTAAAATCTTGCCTAATGTTTCTAAATGATCTGCGTCGTCATCAACTATTAATATTTTTTCCATTTACTCCCCCTGGTCAAAACACGATTTAATATCTCAAATTAATTCTACGAATCGCCTTTTATGGCATATGGTAGCGCGCCTGGCTGCCCCGACATTACGTCGGGGCAGGAAGTTTCCGCCAGAGAGGCGGACCCGCCCACATATAATAAAATATCAGTGGCGGGGTATGCGCTCTCGACGTAAGTCGAATTTAATCTAAAACATTTCGCGCATCCAACGATTTGCCTACGCAATGCAAGTGAGTTTCCTTTACAGATACGCTTACTTATTATATAAGCCTTACGCGCCTGACAGGAGTTGTATGTACTCTCCGCTGAAAGCGGAGCTAATCCGAAGGATTATTAGTACATCCAACAATCTACTTACGCATTACCGCTAAGCTTACTTTACCGATATGCTTACTAACTAAATAAAAGCTTACGCGCCTGGGGTGAGTTGTATGTACTCTCCGCCGTAGGCGGAGTTAAACCCGAAGGGTTTTATAGTACATCCAACGATCTGCTTACTCATTACGACTAAGCTTACTTTAGCAGATACGCTTACTTATTATGTAAGCCTTACGCGCCTGGCAGGAGTTGAACCTGCAACCCTCTGGTCCGAAGCCAGATGCTCTATCCAGTTGAGCTACAGGCGCAAAAATTATTCTTACGGAAATACGTACAGGCACTTAAGGCGCCTGTACGAAACTGGATAGTTCCAGTTGCTCAATGAAACTTGCCCGCCTGAGGCGGACTTAGTTGAATTAGTCCCGACTTATTGTCGGGAAGCTACAGGCGCAAAACAAGCTGCAGGCTGCAAAGCGCATAGGGCATAGCGCATAGCGATAAAAAATTAAAAAGGAATGAGTAATCGTTACGTTGACTTTTTTTCTGCGCTTTGCGCCATGCGCTTGGCGCTATGCGATTCAAAGCCTATAACTATATATCTAATAACTTTCGCGCTTCGCGTTTACCGATAACTTTCTTAAGATCCTCGAAGTCAATAAAAGTCAAATGCGGGAGTTCTTCTTTAAGTTTATGAATATAGCCTCCGTCAACGTGCCTACGAAAACCCATATACTTAAAATGTGTTGAGCAGCTAGGGCAAATGTTAGCTTTTGAATCTATGCCTATTTTGTGACAAGAAAAGCATTCGGCAGATAATTCCCCCACCACAATTAAATGTCTCTCTATGTCCTGAATCTCAATACTTTGCCAAACTCGTAAAAATCCAAGCATATTTTATGAAGCTTTCTCGACTTTGTGGCAGAAATTTTTGGTTCTTTCGTATTTCTTGTACAATACAAGAAAGAACCTGATTACACAGATTGGGAAACGATTACGCAGATTTCATTATATTTTTATAAGATTTTTAATCGGTGTAATCTACATCTTCAGCCGAAGGCTGATCCGCCTCAGACGGAAATCTGTGTAATCGGAAGCTTTCCGCAACGACACTACCAACAACATATGATTTTTCACAACGCTTTATTTATCCCGTTAGAAAATACCCCGCCAGAGTTTTCTAACGGGATTTATCAAATAGTTATAAAAAATCTTCCACAATATTCACAAATGAACCCTTTTTTATAAACCACGTTAGAAAAATGAACCTCCCTGCGGCAAGCCGCAGGGTATCTTGACTCAAAACAATCTCAATTGTCTAAGGTCTTCTTTGGGCCTGCCTTGTTTTTGAACATATTCTTCAACAGTAGCCCAATTAGCTTTCTCGCCAACGGTACCAACG
>JAUYCY010000171.1 GCA_030692055.1 Candidatus Omnitrophota bacterium
TCTCCGCGGCAAGCCGCGGAGTATGTTCTATACTAATATTATCACTGGTTCATTCATTGCCTTGGAATGAGGTCAACTACGTTTACGATTTCGGCTTCATCCCCGTGGCAAGCCACGGGGTATTCGCCGAGAGAGAATAAAGGGCTGCCCTTCGGGCGGATTTTGCTATTGTAAAGTCCGGGTTAAAAATTGTCTATCCTCACTGCTATCCTTATTCGCGCGAATATGTCCTATATCGTTCGTAAACTCGTCCCATTCGGCAAAATCATACTCGCTTAGTTCAAAAATATCACCCAATACTCCGTCTATGTCAATCTTTATACCAAACCCTTCTGCAATGGTACGCTCGCCCGTGATATTGCTTTTTTCGTCGATAGCGTTCAGATAAACATTGTCTTCAAAACATTTAACAATAACTTCTTTATCGCTAACGTCAACAGATTCTCCGGTTCCTCTTACCTTAAGACGCGCTCTTTGTGTATGTATTTCAAATGCCCCTATTGTTGTTATGTCGTCAATAAGAGCGAAGGTTCTACCTTTAACAATGTATATAGCAACTGGCTTAATGTTTTCTATATATATTTGTGAATTTTCTTTAATGGTAAGCACGTTATCTAATTTGTCGTCAAGAGAAACGGTGCATACCGAGGCGCGTTCGGTTCTAAGCTCTGCTTTTTTATCTAAAATAATGCTCTTTTGGGATTTTACCCAAGATGCTTTTGACTCTTTTTTGAAGAAAACACTGCCTTCGGTATCAACAATTTTTAAGGGGTAGGGGTAAGAAAAAGAAATAAAAAAAGCGAAGGCAAGAAATGACAGCAAAAATACTTTTTTTATGCCGGCCTCCTTTAATGTCCGTCATTCGCCTAAGGCGAATGACGAGATCTCGCTCGCCTCGCTCGACGCGAGTCGAAGCGGGCCAAAATCTTCGATTTTGTCGGAAGCAGACGATTTATGGTAGCCTACCCAGCAGGGTGTCCTGGTGAACTACCGGCGAACATAAATCGTAGGCTTTAGCCGTCTGCGAATTAAACCCTTGACATTTACCTTAATACTTTTGTTAAAGGAGATGTCAAGGGTCAAATTCAGACTTATAACTTACGTTCGCGATTACGCTGCCGTAAGTTATGTCTTCATTTGACTACTCCTTCTTTGGCTTAGACAAGAGTTTCCAGGGATGCGCTTTCAAATCTGTGCTAAGTTCTTCTATGTTTGTAGAAGTTTCTTCTAAATTTTTTATAATGTTTGAAATTCTTTCTTTGTTTTCGGCGACAGTATAATTAAGGCTTGCCGCTAATTTCTTAGCTTCTTCGGTAAGCACCTTGGCTTGGTCCATCATCGCGTCTAAATCCATATAAGGTTTTCCTGCAAGTGTTGTCTCTGGTTTTATAAAATCTCCCTTTTGGGAAGTTATCTGAATATATTTCTCTCCCATAAGCCCCAATGTCTTTATCGAAACTGCCGCATCTGACCTTACCTTTGCATTACTATCAAGCCAAAGCGTTAAAACTATTTGTGTCCTATCGTTGTCGTAAGAAACTTTCATATTTCTCACGCCGCCTACCTCAAGGCCGTTGAGCATTACCGGAGCTTTTTTACCTAAACCCGCAACCTCATCGAAAGTAACATATAGGCGGTATCCGTCCTTTTTAATATTCACCTTGCCGGTCATAAAAGTAATATACAATAACCCTAAAACACAAATCATGATAAATATGCCTACCTTAAACTCATTACCGTATTTTTTCATTTTTTACCTCCGTTAAAGACTAAAAACCATAAGCAGACATCAGAGTTCAGATGTCGGATTCCTGTCGTCTCTCCTCTGTCTTCTGACATCTATCATCTATTCTCTACGCTATGCGCTCTGCGCTTGGCGCTATGCGCTATAATCCCAACGCTTCTTCTATTCCTATATCTTCCTTAAAAAAATCTATCGGGCCTGTGGGCCTGCCATTAATAAACTGCTGAATATATGGATTTTGTGAATTTTTAATTTCCTGCGCAGTACCAACCTCCACTATTTTACCTTTATGTATCATTGCCACTGTATCAGCTATGTTAAAAACGCTTTGCATATCGTGAGTAATAACAACGGAGGTGATAAGAAGTTTCTGGCTTAAATCTTTTATGAATTTATCGGTAACGCCGCCGACAATCGGGTCTAAACCGGAAGTAGGCTCGTCGTAAAAGACTATTGCCGGATCTAACGCTATCGCCCGGGCGAGCCCCACGCGCTTGCGCATCCCACCGGAAATCTGCGAAGGGTAATATTTTTCATATCCGCGTAGCCCCACTAACGAAAGTTTCATTTTTATAATTATTTTTATAATTTCATCGGCTAGTTTTGTATGCTCGCGTAAAGGAAGTGCAACGTTATCTTCAACGGTAAATGAATCTAGGAGTGCCGAATACTGAAAAAGCATTCCAAAAGATTTTCTTACTTCATCAAGCTCTTCGGCTGATAGTTTCGCTATATCTTTACCTTTTATAATAATACTGCCTTCGTCAGGCTTTAAAATCCCCGTCATAAGCCTTACCAGCGTGCTTTTGCCTGAACCGGAGCAGCCCATAATTACAAAAGTTTCGCCACAACGAATATCAAAACTGACGTTATCGATGACCTTTTTATCTTGAAAAATCTTGGTAACGTTCTTTACGGAAATTATAATTTCGTTATCGCAGTTTTTTACACTCATATCTTTAATTAATGATTACACAGATTTTAGGAACGATTACGCAGATTAAAAAAATCGGTGTAATCTATATTTTTTTCCCTAATGCACCAGCCTTCCGAACAGGCAAGGATTCATAATTTGACTTAGACATTATTCCAGCCATTTAAAGAAGATCGGCCGGAATGATTTGTTAGAAATCATTCTTACTTTCTCCACATTTCCAGCAAGCAGTGAATTGCCCCTCTATCATCTCACCACATTTTTTACATTTCCATGCATTTGGCTTTGGTAAAGACTCTTTCTGAAAGAATTGTTTTAATAACTTTTCTGCTTGTTCGTAATCCCCATCTTTATTAATCCAAATCTCAGGAGATTCTGAAGGGGGTATTTTTCCCATAAGAGGATATAAATTCTCATTTTTTATGGTACACTCTATTCCCTGGTTTTCGAAAAAACCTTTAAGGGTGTATAATTCGCTAATTTTTATAGATTTAAATATCATCTTCATTGTTATTTATCTCCTTTCGGAAACGACACGAAACCTTCAGGAATTCACTTCTGACAGAAATCTGTGTAATCTATATTAAATCTGCGCTAATCTGTGATCTCCATCTGTGATCATCTGTGTTTCAGACTTTGGAAAAATAAAATATTGTAGTTAATACGCAATCCGCCAAAATAATCAAGATAAAACTTATTACAACACTTCTTGTAGTCGCTCTTCCTACGCCCTCGGCACCGCCTTTAGTATTTAGTCCTTCATAGCAACCAATAAGGGCGATGACAATCGCAAAGACGAATGACTTCATGATCCCGGTATAAATATCCTTTATTTCTAAATATTTAAAGGTGGTCTGTATATATAAATCCGAATTAATATTCAAGCTCTGCGTACCCACTAAATACCCTCCGAGTATTCCGGAAATATTACCCAATACAGTAAGGCATGGCAACATAATAAACAAGGCGATAAAACGCGGAACCACAAGAAATCTCACGGGATTTATGGCCATAGTTTCAAGCGCTTCTATCTGCTCACTAACCTTCATTGTGCCTAACTCTGCTGCAAAGGCCGAGCCTACTCTTCCGGCTACGACCAATGCGGTTAATACCGGGCTTAACTCTCTACATAAGGAAACGGCAACCAACGATGCCACATATAAAACTGCTCCCATTTTTTCTAATTGATAAGCAGTCTGCATAGCTAAGACTATCCCGGTAAATACCGTAACAAAAAATACTATCAGCACAGAGCGCAGTCCCGTAAAAACCATCTGATAAAAGACGCTCTGGCGATGAATAGGTTTACCCCTAAAAGCGCCAAAGACTATCCAACCAAGAATATTCGCCAAAAGACGAATAACTTCTCTTATCTCCTTAAAAAGTCCGATTGTGAAACTACCTAAATTATAGATCATCTAGAAATCTTTTAGCGCTTTTTCCTGCGTTTCAAATATTTCAAACAACTTATGCAGTTTCGTTACCTCAAAAACATTCCTTACTTTTTCGCTCATGTTACAGATTCGAAATTTTCCACCTAATTTTCTAAGACGCTGCAGAAGCTCTATAATTGTTGCAAGACCTGAACTATCAATATAGGAAACTCCGCTAAAATCCATAAGAATCTTTAAAGTATTACTGCGTATAAAATTATCGAACGATTTTCGTAGCTCCGGTGAAGTATTTATATTTATTTCCCCCTCTACCTTACAAACCATTACATCGTTTTTTTTCTCTTCGATTATTTTCATATTTTTACCTCCTTCAATGACGACACAACTTGTGGAGTTATTACGAACATAAGTTGTTTGTCGGAATTGAACCCCACACCAATTTTTGAAAGCCACCCTATAGCTAAACCAAGGGCGTATCTTTCTAATATAGCTAATATTTTACCACCCCTCACCATTTACAAAAATTGGTGTGGGGTCAAATTCGACCAAATAATTTAGCCGTGCTTAAGCTTGCTAAATTATGGTCTTATTTGAATTTTACCATCTTTATCCTGCTTCCGCCATCTAAAAACTCAACTTTATCCATCAGCTTTTTTATTAAAAATACCCCTCTTCCGGAAGTTTTTTCAAGGTTTTTTTCGTCGGTTGGTATAGGTATATTTTTATAGTCAAAACCTTTACCCTGATCTTTTATTTCCATTTCTACGCTTTTCGGTAAAACTTTAATTTTGAAAGACACTTCTTTGTCTTTCTGCATTTTGTTACCATGCTTTACCGCATTGATTAAAGCTTCTTCTAACGAAAGTCGGATATCAAAAAGAATATCTTCGTTAATACCCGTAGCCTCTAATTTCTTAAAAATACTTAAGGTAAACTGCGGGATAGCTTTTAAATTTGATTTAATTTTATGTTCAATAATCATAAGTTGGGTAGAAACCTATTCTATAATCCCTTTTGGAAAAGTCAAGATAGGCGGCCAGTGCGGTAATTTGTTTAAGGCAGGGACGGCTAGATTCAAAATAAGGAGACACAAGAGTTCGGCATCAAAGGCAACGCCGCAAAGCGTCAAAATAAAAACTAAGGCTGCAACAGCTATACCAAATATTATTTTTCCTTTTTTTCCTATAGGGGTTGTCTTGGGTTCAATAAGCATTATGAAAATAAAAAAGTAATTCTGAAATTTTAATACATCTAACAAAGGCAATTTCTGGATGAAAGTATGGGTGCCAAATAAAATTAAAGAAGAGACGAGATAACCGATGACTATGTCCAGCTTATGAATTTTCTGAACAAAATAAATACCTGCCGGCACAAGTATATACCAAAGGTTGGTTCCTTTCCATTGCGTAGCAGCTCCCAATAAAATAACCGATGATAAAATCCCGAATGCCGCAGGATTAAATAAATGCTTATTCTTAATCCGGAGCAGATGTTTTGAACCAATAGCAAATACTGAGGCAAACAAAAATTTCCACCATGGCTCTTGGCTGGAAATTACATACCCTATAATCAAACCTGAGATAACCGAGCTATCAGTTATAATGAAATGTTTAGTTCTTAAGTAAGTCGCGAGCGAATCTAAAAATACTGCTGAAATGACGGAAATAAACACTGCCGGTAAAAATGTAACATCATTACCTATGCTTGATAGATAAATGGCAAATATGCTTAGGAAAGTAATTAATTGGATTTTAATCGGCGGTAATTTCACTGCACAATAAAACTTGCATGCATATGGCCGTGGCCAGGACCGCAATAAACACTGCAATGGCCGTAGAATGTTCCTTGTTTATCTACGATAAATTCAATACTTTCTGTTTTGCCTGCGGCAACAGATAGATTTACCTTAAACTCTGGGATAGCCAAACCATGGGCTACATCGGTAGCGGTAACTACCAAGCGCACTCGCTCGCCTAATTTTACCACTATGGGGTCTGGCTCGAATTTATAGCGAGAGGCTTTAATCTCAATAATTCTAATTCCATTTTCAACTCTTCCCGATAATTCGAGGTTTTCGCTTTTTACCCCTTTATGATGAAGGTCTTTATGATGTTGTTCTTCTATAGGATTAGCTGCAAAACAATATGAGTTCATAAATGTAACTACAAATAATGCAATAGCAGTCATAAAATATTTCTTCATCTTAGAATCCCTCCTTACTCTTTAACATCTGCTTCAACCCTCACCATCTGTTCTGGGTAAAGAGGGTCATTACTTGTTATCGTAGCGGCCCTTACGATTTTACCTACCTTTATATGTGAACTAGCAGGGTCTAACATCAATTCTAACTCTGCACTTTGGCCTGCTTTTAACTCCACCTGCCAATTATGCGGTGTGCCTTCGGTTCCAAAATAAGGGCTTTTATTTTTATTTACTTTTAACGAAACGAAAGCGCAAGGGCAAGACGTCTTTAAACTCTTTATAATCAAAGAGGCGTTACCTTTATTGGATAATTTAAAGATTTTGCTGATTTTACCTTGTTTTTTACTTAAGTTCCCAAAATTATAAAAGAAAGAATCTAAAATAATCTGGGGGCGGTTCTGGCCTGCTTCTTGGATTAATCTCTTCTCTATGTCTTGCTTGATTTTTTCATCTGTAATGGTATTGAGCGAGAATTTCTTTGCAAACTTATAAAAAATCTCATCTTTGTTTATACCAGCATCCAAAAGCGCCTCGATATAGCCTTTCATTTCCTTTGCTTCTGGACAGCCGCAGCTTTCAAATTGCTCCTTACAGGAACAGCATTTGATTTTAGAATAAATTTCTGACTTTTCCTTCAGGAGCAGATCCGCCTTCGGCGGAAAGTCTGTTGTTGTTTGGGCAGAGAGGGTTCGAGCAAAGATTAATGAACCTCCCTGCGGCAAGCCGCAGGGTATCTTGACTCAAAACAATCTCAATTGTCTAAGGTCTTCTTTGGGCCTGCCTTGTTTTTGAACATATTCTTCAACAGTAGCCCAATTAGCTTTCTCGCCAACGGTACCAACG
>JAUYCY010000176.1 GCA_030692055.1 Candidatus Omnitrophota bacterium
GGACTGTCGCGAAACACGTCAGTCCCTGATTACAACGATTAATTCGTGATTACAATGATTGAAAATATTAGTGTTTTAATCGCTGTAATCTTTTCTTAATCTATGGAATCAGGCGCTGGTGCTATTATGCGACAGCGCCATGAATGAACCAGTGATAATATCAGTATAGAACATACTCCGCTCACTTGCCGCGGAGACTGGTTGATTTGAAAAATTTATTCCCCCTCATCCGAACAGACGAAGGCAGTGTAAGCCAATCTCGTAAAGCTTCATTTACTTTTTCTTCCCACAAAAGTCTGCGGAGGCAAACTGCCTATATCACCCCTTGATAAAGGCCTGGCGTCCGTCATCTGGCCGCTTTGATCATCCATATACGAATATGATCCGTCTACTTTCTTTCTCAAAATACCTACCTTCACGCCGTCTGCATTATAATAGTTATGAACTCTTTTGTTCCGTTTATCTTTTCTTGCCCTGCCGACTAAATTACCGTGGCTATCGTAATAAAAAATATCCTCTCTTAATTTCCTAGAAGAGCCTGTTTTCTGCTTTGTTTTGCTATTATAAAAATCATACCCCCCCTCAGCATTCTCTTTCGTCTCTCCTACGGATTGCTCTTGGACTTGCGCAAAAACGCAAGTAACTGTTAGACAAATTGCAGTATAAATTAATAGAAAAAATCTGTTATGTTTATTCCTTACGCCATCCTCTGACATCGGCCTTTCCTCCTTTTTAATTTAAATTACTCGTATTTTTATTCTTTTCTTCCCAGGTTAATTTTAACTTTTCTAAATCAGTAATATCTAAAGGCCCTTCTATATAAAAATATGTCTCTGACATGAAATCTAGAACTTTCGCACAAGTCAAGCGTTCACCCATATGGTTAAAAATTATATTAATCTTTGGCCTTAAAGGATAGCCTTTATTCATTCCTGTCACCAACCCTATCTCTCCTGTACTTAATTTCACCCAGCTACCTACAGGGTATATACCTATATTGTTCACGAAAGCCTTCAAGACACTTGGTTGAAAACTTAAAGCTTCTTTATCTATAATTTCGCCTATCGCTTGATGCGGAGCTTTAGCTTTTCTATAAAGGCGCGAGTGGGTGATTGCTTCGTATATATCGGCAAGGCTTAAAATTTCTGAGAACTTATCTCGCGGCCCTCTATAATGATGGGTCTTTACGGCTAACAATCCTCCTTCACTAAGGCAGCCCATCTTTTTTAAAATCTGCACGCTATAGTCAGGATGTTGTTCAACAAGTTGACGCTCATCATTCTCCAATGTAGTTTCTTTCAAAACTATGCATCCTACTTTTGCCATACCGAGGTCGTGCAAAAATCCCGAAATAGCTAACTCCATGAGCTCTGACTTATTTAGTCCAGACCAAATCCCTATCTTTATTGCCAGAAAGCTCACGTTTAAAGAATGATACGGTAAATAATCGCTTGCCGGAGGGCTATTGTAGAATTGAGAAAAATACTCATCCTCATCTATCAATAGCGCTTCCACTAAATTTTTTGAAAAGTTAAGTATTGGTGCAGAAGTAATCACTTCATCCTTAACCACCCTGCCCAATGCTTCCCCGATTAAAGAAACACCCCTGTTATACAAGTTAGAGCTTTCGATTCTACAATTCTGGGCACATTTAGCTATATCAGCTATACTTTGTTTTTGCGGTTCTCTAACCAATGGTTTACTTTCATTCTTTGGCTCTTGTTTGTTACCGCTCATCTTTATGATATCGCTTATTCGTATCATAGATAAACCTCCTCCGATACTTTTTCTACTATTTTTTCATCAATAATTGTTTTTCTTTCAAACATTCCCTGTAAAAGCGAAAGTTCGCAAACGGTATTTATTTTACGCGGTATACCGCAAGTCTTACTAGCTATTATCGTAGCCGCTGTTTCACTAAACATCTTTGCATCCTTACCCGCAACGGTGCATCTATAGTCTATATATTTTACAACATCCTCTTCACTAAGGCCAGTGAGATGATAAGTTATCGATAATCGCTGCTTCAGTTGCGGTAGCCTGTCAATTTTTTTCAACAGCTCTGGTTGCCCTACAAGAAGCAGTGTCAATAGAAACCTATCATTCATCTGAAAATTTAAAAGTAGCCGCAACTCCTCAAACATACTTCTGCTTTTTATGGCTTGCGCCTCATCGACAATGACCACAGCTCTTTTATTTTCATTCATGCTTTTATAGAGAACGTCATTTAAGTTATGAATTAATTTTAGTTTGCTGCCCTCCAAAAGGACATTTTCAAATTGGAATATGATTTCTCTTAAAAAATCGATGGACGCAAAAGAAGGGTTTACTATTAACGCCACCTTATACTTATTTTCCTCCCTTAAAAGTTCTTTTAGCAATGCTCTGGTTAGAAGCGTCTTTCCGGAGCCATATTCACCGGTAAGCATAGCTGCCCCCTTTTTCTCTTCTATGCAATAACTCATTCTCGTTAGTGCTTCTTCGTGGTGCGCCGATTTATATAAAAATCTCGGATCCGGAGTATTTTCAAAAGGTTTTTCTCTAAATCCCCAATACTCTAAATACATTGGTTTAATATCACCCCTTTTACGGCTATTTGGCCACTAGGAGGCTGCTGCGCAGAATGTAATCTCATAATAGCTGAATTTAAACTGCCGCGAGAAGTTCTGCCTGCTAAATAAGCCATTAAAACTATATCGCAACCTGAAGCCATGATTACGCTATCGGCACTGCCCGCAATAGCTGGTCCGTCCAAAATGATATAATCAAACTTAAGCTTAAGCTCATTCATCAACGAATGCATTTTTTCTGACTTCAAAAGCCCCGTGGCATCAGATATGGGTGAACCGACAGTAATAATTTTTAACCTATCCAGGCCTTTAAATTTAAGCACTGTTTTTAATCCCATACCCCCTAATAAAAAATCAGTTACATCACGTATAGCATCCTCAAGCGCCGTGCCTTTATTCAATACATCGGTAAATCCAGGCATACGCTTCTCAATGCCAAAGAGAAGATGTATTGCGGGTGTGGTTAGATTAGCGTCTATAAGCAAAACTTTATTACCTGCTCTAGCCATTACTAAAGCTAAATTGGAAGCAGTTAGAGACTTACCTTCACCGCGTATAGCACTAGTTAAAAATATAGATTTACCGCCTGTGTCTGTACCGAAAATAGTAGACTGGATGCGCATAAAGGTAAGCCTGTAAGGCTCGATGATAGCGTTATCGCCTTCATACCCTAAGAGTAAATTACTCCTATTTTTCATCTTCGTTTCCCTGGGAGCAAAAGATTTAAAATAAGGAATAGCGCCTACCACAGTAAGGTGCGTAAAAGAAAATACTTCCTCTGCGGTTACCATAGAGGTATCTAAAAGAACCGCTGCTGATATTACGAGGAGACCGACAAAGAAAGAAACTATTACGCCTACTAAAAAGGCAACCCTTCTTCTTGTCGTATTAGCGGTGACTACTAGCTGTTCACCATAATTAATTACCGCTGCAACACCCTTGGTATCCTTAAGGTCTTCTATCTTTTTTAAACTCGCCTCATCCCATTTTTCTTTAAGCGCATTATATATCCTCTGATTATCTTTCAATTCTCTCTCTAATTTTAGCTTACCTTCTGTTTCCTTCGGAAAAGTATTGAGCCTCTCTTTTATTGTAGCAATTTCAGAATCTACCCTCACCACATCAGGATAAGCAGGAGTATATATTTTTAAAAAACCAACCCTTAGTTTTTCTAATTCCGCCAATTGCGCTTTTAAATCTGAAATACTGCCCGCTGTTCCGCGCTCTTCTTCTTGAATTTTTTCCATTTTTTTCTCGCGTGCCTCTAGCTGCGCTTTGGCCTCCAATAATTTCTCCTTTAAATTCTTTTTATATTCCTCTATCTCCAACTCTTTTTTCTTTATAATTCCCCTCTTAAACTGGCTGGCTTTAGCATTTACTTCCGATACATAAGTGCTTGTTATCTCCTTAGCTAATTTTGAAACCTCATCTGGCTTGCTGCCTCTTACTAAAATTTCTACGATTCCTGAAGAAATATCCTTATTCACAGAGACCTTGCTTTTTAAAGAAGCGACCGAAACGTCAGGATTCTTAACGTCAAGCATGCCGAGATTACTTAGAGTTTTAGAAAGTATTTCATTACTTACCGGCTCAATGCCAAAAGAATTTTCCAATTTAATAGTTGTTTTTAATCGGTACAAAGGCTTAAGAATAATTCCGTATATTAGGACAAAAACTAGTAGGGTCGTAAAAGGAAAGAGAAAAAACAACTTTTTTTTCTTAAGCCTTTTTATAAAATTTTTCATCTTATTAGGCATCTGCACCTCATTTGGTTCCACCGGTCGGATCGAAAGCACCCTGGCTATTATATCTCCAATTCTTGGGTGTTCCTCCGTAATGCCTTCTCCAGGTATCCCCATAGTAAGTTTCCGCATAAGTTACAATTTTGCCAAAAACATTATCCATAAATTGATTAAAATCTGCGCTTATAGCTCTGGTTACGTAAACGATATCGCCGGAACGGACTAGAACATTCTCTCTAACGCGGCCATTTTTTAGAAGATTATTCGCACTTACCATGATAACTAGCGGCTGTTCCTCATGCACATCTCTTATCACAAATATCTTATCCATATTAGCCTTGGTATAGACAAAACCTCCTGCTAACGCCACTGCTTCCATCACTCTCGTGGGTGTATTGAAGCGAATTACGCCTTCGTCTTGCACATCTCCCACAACAACCGCCTTTTTGCCGCCGAATTCTAAAATATTTATGGAAACTTGAGGCATTTTTATGTATAGCCTTATTTTATCCACTATATCTTGCCTTAACTGCTCAATAGTCCTGCCTGACGCCAATACATCGCCTATTAGAGGAAACGAGATTTTTCCGTCAGGCCTTACCACAACTTCCCTCTGTAGTTCCTCTACTTGCCAAACAGAAATTTCCAGAATATCCCCCATATCTATAAGGTAATTTTCTAATGCCCATTCATCTTCTTTAAAATCTTCCGCCTTCAAAAATTTTGCTTTTTTAGAGTTTGGCTTTTTCGTAGAATTATCAGCAATTTCTGTAACCTTACTTGTGCCACCTTTTGTATGTGCACATCCAGAAACTAACCCCGAAATAAATAAAAAACCTAAAAATAGATAAAATCCTGACCTATTTTTCATCGCTATAATATTCATGACCACAGTAATAGTATCCGCCCCTAGTGCCTTCTACCCCATTTAATACGCTACCTAATATATTGGCTCCAGTATTTTTTAATAAAAGCTTAGTCCTAACACCCGAATCTTTAGTGGTGCTATTTGCGAAAATAACTAAAATTGTCCCATCTGCCTTAGCCGATAAGATTAAACTATCGCTAACTGCTAAAATAGGGGGAGAATCAATTATGACGATATTGTTTTCTTCATTTAATCTAACGATAAGGTCATGCATTCTTCTTGTCCCTAAAAGTTCATTGGGATTTGAAGGAATAGGGCCGGAAGGAATTACTTTCAAGTTTTCAAGGTTGCTATTGTAAACTTTTATATCTTGCAAAGATTCTTCACCTATAAGAAAATTACTTAAACCTTTTGTATTCTCTATATTAAAATATTTATGAATTACGGGCCTACGTAAATCTGCGTCTATCAAAACTATTCTTTCTCCAGCGCCTGCCATAACTATTGCTAAGTTAGCGCAAATAAAAGATTTACCCTCTTTTGGGCTGGGGCTAGTGATAACGAGAGATTTTATTTTTTTATCTGTGTCTAAAAATTTTATATTATTTCTCAACATCCTGAATGCTTCACTTATGACAGATTTTGGATGGCGCAAAGTAACTAACCCCGCGTCCGCTCTTTCTTCTTGGTCTTCGGCTATTTCTTGCCGTTTTTTCCATAAAGGTATGGTAGCTAACACCGCGAGGCCTAAAATACTCTCAACTTCCTCTACGCTTTCTATGCTTATATTTATATGCTCCAAGACAAATGTAAAAGAACTTGCGACCATTAATGAAAATAGAAAAGCGAAAAATATATACATCAATTTACTCGTCAGCGGCCTTGTAGATAAAAGTGGCGCTTTAACTACGCTTAGGAAAGGTATATTCTGCAATTTATCGGCTACATTTACAATTTGTAGCTCGTTTAAAAAGTTAGAATAAATACTCCTTTTAACTTCGAGATCCCTTCTGAGAGTGCTATATTCAACCATTTTATCGCTTAGGCCTACGTCAATAATTCTGCGCAATTTATCTTCTTCGGCTGCCAAGGACTTTATGTTAATCTCTAAGCTTTGTATGGCTCTATCAACTTCAAAAGCTATCTTTTTTTTAGCTTCCTCTACTTCACCCTTTATAGATATCACATCGGGATGCAGCTCGCTCTGCGTAACTAATAGTTTGGCCAATTCTCTTTCTCTTTCATAAAGTGCATCTCTCAACGTTAGATCGACCATCTTCGACTCTCGTTTAGCAATCACAGCCAATGCGGTAAGGTCATCTTCCTTTCTATAATTCTTAATTTCTTTTAAAAATGCTTCTTTGTCCATTCTTTGTGACTTTAAAAGTAAGTACTTTTCATTTATTTGAGGTTCCTTCTTAAAGTTAGATTTATCTGCTACATCTGCTTCTATTTCACTAGTACCTACCTCCATTGCAATTGCAATAATTTCGTTATCTAATAAAAATTTTGTCAGTGCGTTTTCGGCAGCTTCTATTTCCTTACGTTTTTCTGCAAGTTGTTTAGTCAAAGCGTTATACATATCCTGAACGGCCTTTGCGCGAAGTTCTTTATTGTAATCCGTATAAACTGCTATGACAGCTTTTAGCGCAAAGAATGCTTTATATCGGTCGTTACTTACCGCCGCTATCTGCACGATGTTAGTCCTAGGCCTATTAGATACCGTTAACATCTCCTTTGCGGCGCCGGGTGAAATATCAAAATTATACTCTCCGCCCTGTCTAAGAAGTTCAGAAACCTTTACTGCTATAGCATCGCTTTGTATTACTTCAACTTCATTGGTGGTATCGTAAAATTCACGGATATAAACATTCGTTGATTTTATTATTTGAACAGACGGCGGAGCAATAATAACTACTGCCGTTGATTGATATTTAACATGTACCGCAAAAATAACGAATAATGCCATAGCAATGAAGGTAGCAAGAAAAGCCGGGATAAAAAAGAATCTTCTTTTATATAATATCTCCCAATATTCCCGAAGGCCAAGTTCAATATCTCTTTCTAAATTAATATTTGTTCTCATTCTCGCTATTTTTAATAAGTTTAATAAAATCGGCTATTCTTTTCCTATCTTCCTCTTTTATATCAATAAACTTGACTCCTACCCAATAACCTTTACTTTTCTTGCTGACGGCAGGCCTTACTACCTCTGCTATTGTGGTGATTGCGGAATCATCTGGCATAGGAAGATTTATTTTTATTTCTAACCTCGCGCCTAAAAGATGCGGTTCTTTCAATTTGAGCAATAAACCGCCGCCGCTAATATTCTTTACAGAAGTAATAGTTTCGGTATAAACGCCTTTTTGATACAAAGGCCTATACTTAACAAGACAGTAGCACTCGGCTCTTTCGTGTGCCCGTTTTTCTAAATATCCTTTCTTAAAAATCATAACGGTTCTTTAGTCATATTTTTATAATCCAAGATTCTTTGAATATCTTCTTCGGTAAAAATTCTAAAATCATTTCTATCCCTTACAACATCTCTTACTTTGTGATCACGAAACCAATTGTAAAGAGTTGCCCTAGAAATACCAACTATTTTCAGCGCATCTTTCGTACGATAAATCTTGCCTATTTGCGGATTCATTGGTTATCCAAAAATATTTTAAAAGCAGATTTTTTCGCCAATCTATTTTATATATCAAACTATATCAAAGTATGTTAAGACATAGTAAAGTATACTTTTTATTTCCGTCTTTGTCAAGATATTTTAAAACCAAATCTATGCTAAAGTATATTGAAGTATGATAAAGTATATTAATGTAATATAACTATTACTAATAGTATACTTTCATCCATCGCAGCAAAGAAAAGCCTTAAAAGCTTATTCAGTTAACCAAGCGAGTCTTATCAATTTTAAAATCCCTTTAATAATTCTTGCAGTGTGGCTTTTATGCACCAGGTATTCCTTGGGTGGGAAAATAACAGATAGATAATCGCTTATTGAACCGGAATTAATAAGCCTATAAAATGTCAATCCCATAATACCCAGTAGCGTCTTACTTCTCCTTGAATTATTTCTTAAAATAACTTTTTTGCTGGTAAATATTTTTATCAAAACAAGCTTAAAAAGGTTAGGCTTTATTTTTCTTAACCCCTCAAGCGGCACGTCAGACTTAAAAAGGTCTTTTGATAATTTAAGCACTGTGTAAAGAGAACCCGCTAATTTCCACACCTTAGCCTTTTTTATAAGCGTGCCCCAATTAATTCTATTTTTGTACCTATACAATAGCGCATTTATATCACAAATATATCTTAAATTCCTGAAGCAATCGCTGCACACCAAATGCGCCGCCAGATAAAGCAAAAGTTCTTCTTCTTTAAATTCGTAATATTTACAACCCTCTTCTTCCGTTAGCCTTACGCCACCCATAAACCCTTCTATCCTTTCCGTATTACAATCAAGCTTAGTCATTATATAGGAATGTATGTCTAACGTCTTATTTTTTGGCTTGATAAAAACACTCTCGCCTAAACGCTCCTCTCGGCTATCAGAAATAAGCGAATAGCCTTTTTCTTCCAGTAACATTCTCGCCTTTGCTTTGTCTTTTTGTTTTATCAATATATCAATGTCTCCGCTTATGCCGCGCGCCGCGATATCTGAATAAAGTTGTTTTGCTAAAGCTGTTCCTTTAAGCGGCACTGCAAAAATATTTCTTTCATGAAATAATTTTAATAGCTCGAGCAACTCTCTGTGTTGCAAAGAAACTTCTGAAATAATGTAAAGGTAAGCGGATTTTAACCTATCAAAAACAAATCGTGGAATATTGGCTGAGGAATCAAGCGCCCTTAGCGTTTCGTAAACCAAAACAGTAACTCCTCCCCGCATGGTAGCATCAATAAAAAACTTCCAATCCACTCCTTCTTTTGTTAAAGCTATCGCCTTAGCTTTTAACCCCTCATCCACGTCTTTACGCGCGCAAATGAACCTCCCTGCGGCAAGCCGCAGGGTATCTTGACTCAAAACAATCTCAATTGTCTAAGGTCTTCTTTGGGCCTGCCTTGTTTTTGAACATATTCTTCAACAGTAGTCCAATTAGCTTTCTCGCCAACGGTACCAACG
>JAUYCY010000192.1 GCA_030692055.1 Candidatus Omnitrophota bacterium
AAATATATTCTTTTGTTCAAATTCCCAGCAGTTTTGCATATTCTCCCCTTGAATTGTTTATAAAGCCTTATTGAAATCCCTTGAAGGCAAGATATCCTGGAGTATAATATCACTAGAAAGGTCATTAAAACGATTGATTTAGCTTACCATATACCCAGGATATAATTTTTGTGCCGGGCGAATACTTTGAAACATATTAATATATTAAATCCTTTATTTCAGGTGCGCCATTTAATTTCTATTGTTCCCTTTGAGATTAAGACGCTTTCTTATAAAAGATGTATTGTATCGTCAAACCAGGGCGGTTTATGCAATAGATTGAAATGTTTAATATCTTGCATGAGATTGGCTGACAAGGTCTCTGGGGCCACTGTATTATCTTGGCCCGAAAAACCTCGTTGTAAATGCAAATTCTCTGATATATTTGAGAATAAAATAATAGAAATAGGCGATAAATGCCTTAGAATAATAAGAGACGAAAGAATTAATATTCATAAAAAATATATATTGGTTGATACGTGGAGGTTACTAACCTTGCCAAATGAATTGCCAGATAATTTTGCTAAGGCATATCATTCGTCATCAGGAAAAGGCATTGATTTTGAATTTGAGCGGATCCCTTTGCCTGTTCGGGAAGATTTCTTAATTTATATAAATAGACTTATTCCAAATGTATATATAAGAAACGAAGTTGAAAACTTTTCTAAATTATTCGATGATTATACAGTATCTGTTTGTATCAGATCATGGGCTGATAGGCAATTAATTGAAGAAAAGTCTCGAGCCGATAGCCTATTTAGGATTGAGAATGTTTACGCGGTTATAGATAAATTGGATGGTTTAAATTTTTTTGTAACCTGCGATTCCGCAGAAGTTTTAAAAAAAATAATAGATAGATACGGAAAACGCGTTTTATATTATCCTAGAAGGGATTTTCAGGGAGATAGATACTCCAAAGAAGCAATACGCGATGCGTTGATTGAGTTATTGTTAGCATCAAGAAATAAAAACCTTAAGATATCTTATGGAAGTACTTTTTGTGAAATGGTTTGGTGGCTTGGAGGATGTAAAGCCGCAGTGGAGATTATTGACAGGGAGTCAGATATTCAGAACTATTTAAAGAAATGCGATTATAGGGAATCACTAAATTTAATACCCCAACAACTAATAGCTTTTTTAAATACAGCCGATAAAAAACCCGCTTAGACCAGCAAACGGGTATTTTGATATCAAATCTACTTTCTAGACCGCACAGGGTAACCTAAGTAGTGCGTTTTGGTAACTTTGCGAAAAACGGCAAAGCAGGAAATAGCACTTAAGTAATGAAAAAATATTTATGAGCCGGATATTTTTATTTTGTGTATATAGATAATGTTTGGTGGAAGGAGGAAGGATGATTTTATGATAGCAATTATTAAAAAATGTTTGAAAAAAGTTTTAACCCCAAAACAGATAAAAATACTTAGAAATTCGTATAAACACTTGAAGATATATCTAAAGTCTTACCTATACTCAAAAGATCTACAAAAACTTGCCACGCTATACGGAACAGATAAATGGAATCGGCATTGGTACGCACAACATTATCAAAAACACTTCTGTCATTTAAGAAAGCAGAAACTTAATATCCTGGAAATAGGGGCGGGCGGAGAAGAGGATCCTGCTAGGGGTGGAAATTCTCTTAGAATGTGGAAACGCTATTTTCCAAATAGCGTGATATATTCAATAGATATTTATGATAAAGCCTTGCTTCAAGAGAAGCGTATAGAAATATTTAGGGGCAACCAGAATGACCCAAGGTTTTTAAAGGATGTTTTTAATAATATCGGTTCATTGGATATTGTTATTGACGATGGGAGTCATATAAATGAACACGTTATAACTGCATTTAAGACTTTGTTCCCGTTATTAAATAACGGAGGGATTTATGTTATCGAAGATCTCCAAGCATCATATTATCCGGAATATGGCGGAGATAGTGAAAATTTAAATAATCCTAATACGACAATGAATTTTTTTAAAAGCCTCACAGATTGTTTAAATCATGTAGAATTTCTTAAGGCCGGATGTGTGCCCAGCTATTTTGATAAAAATATCATAGCCATTTATTTTTATCATAGCCTAGCTTTTATTTTTAAAGGAATAAATGATGAAAAAAGTACATCGAGGAAAACTGCCAAGGAGAATTTTTCTTAGGTAAAAGATAATCTTGCTACAGCTGGGAAGAGATAGAATGACAACCCCAGGTGTTTTCTTTGGCTAGTCTTACTACTAGATTGCGTATTTCTTCTAGAGTTTTAGGCCTGCCGCGTTTTTTAATCTTTTCAGAATCTTTTTTACGTTTATACCTTCTGACCCAGAGAAGAAATGTTTCATATGTTACAACGGTGATTATATTCCTCAAGTCTTTACCAAGAGGAGTGCCGAATTTTATAAGCTTCCTTCTTTCAACGGGCGTTGGCCGTATGCTTCTACCAACACGCTTACGCAATATCTCATTCCCAACCTTTAGATATTCTATTTGATGAGTTAGGTTCTCTTGTGTCATTCTACCAAGAAAAGATAAAAGTTCGCTAAATATATTCTTTTGTTCAAATTCCCAGCAGTTTTGCATATTCTCCCCTTGAATTGTTTATAAAGCCT